>JANPOR010000191.1:0-13403 GCA_031428075.1 Hymenobacter sp.
GGCACCGACCCCACCGACACGCGCGTCATCCTCGTGAGCGGCCACGTCGACTCGCGGGTGAGCGACGTGATGAACGCCACCGCCGACGCGCCGGGCGCCAACGACGACGGCTCGGGCACAGTACTGGTGATGGAGCTGGCCCGCGTGCTGGCCGGCCAGAAGTTTCCTTGTACCCTCAAGTTCGTGGCCGTGCAGGGCGAAGAGCAGGGCCTCTACGGCTCGGCCCACCTGGCCGAGCGCGCCAAAAAGGAAGGCTGGAACCTGGTGGCGATGCTCAACAACGACATCGTGGGCACCTCGCACGGCCACGACCCCGACCTCAGCGACGCCACCAAGCTGCGCGTGTTCAGCGAAGGCGTGCCGGCCACCGAAACGCCCGAGCAGGCCAAGCAGCGCCGCCAGCTCAGTTCCGAAAACGACGCCCCCAGCCGCCAATTGGCCCGCGCCGCCCAGCGCGCCGCCCTACTCTACACCAAAGGCCAGGAGCTGGTGCTGATCAATCGGCCCGACCGGTTCCTGCGCGGCGGCGACCACACGCCGTTCAACCAGCAGGGCTTTGCCGCCGTGCGCTTCACGGAGATGAACGAGGACTACAGCCACCAGCACCAGGACCTGCGCACCGAAAAGGGCCGGGCTTACGGCGACGTTGCGTCGGGTGTTGATTTTGCCTACCTGCGCCGCAACGCTGGCATCAACCTCGCCACCATGGCCAGCCTGGCCCTGGCCCCGGGGGCTCCCGCCCAAGTCGAGGTCCTCACCGCCGACCTCACCAACCGCACCCAGCTGCGCTGGCAGGCCCCCACCGGCGGCCCCAAGCCCGCCAGCTACGCCGTGCTGGTGCGCGAAAGCAGCGCCCCGCAGTGGCAGCAGCGCTACCTGGTGACGGATACCAAGGCTGACCTGCCCATCAGCAAGGACAATTTTATTTTCGGCGTGGCGAGTGTGGACGCCGCCGGGCACGAGAGCGTGGCCGTACTACCGGTAGTGGGACGGTAATTAATTACGTTCCTGCATGACGATTTAAATGACAATTTACAATTAGAAACAATTTGATTTTATCATTCCGCATCAATTTTATCATGACTAATAATAAACATATATTTAATTCATCTTGATGGTATTGACTTAAGCAAAGTTCTAACTACTTGGCTTTGGCTTGTGGGAAACAACAAAATAATTATAGCATTGACAAAAGCCGGATATGCACTATTGAAAGATGTAAATCGCAATTTATATTTTCTTAATACAAGAATTGGAGAGCTTGAACTAATTAGCGATAATTATTTATATTTCAATGAAGAAAAGCTTGACGATGCCATTTACAATGAATTACTACTCCCAAATCTAATTGACTCATTAGAAGAAGCTGGTAAGATTTTAAAGTGCAATCAGGTTTATGCACATTATAAATCACCCTTAATTAGCGGCGTTTATCATGAAAATAACGTCTATATAGTTAATATTTATGAACATTATAATCTAACAGGCGAAATTCACTTTCAATTAAAAGATGTACTTGATAGAACTAAAGTCGGTTTTAAATATTCTTGAATATTAAATCGGTTAACGTTTTTTTAACGTGAAATCCTGAATGTGCTCTGCAATGCCTGCGACCCAGCAGCGATATATTACAAAACTTACCAATCATTCTTGGCCATGTCGCTGCTCATTCTGCTCCTCATCATCATCGTTCTGCTCATGCTCAGCCTGCGAATTGCGCAGGAATACCAGCGAGCCATCGTGTTTCGGCTGGGCCGGTTTGTGGGCACGCGGGGCCCTGGACTGTACTTTATCATTCCCTTAATTGAGCGGCAGCAAACCATCGACATCCGCACCAAAACGGTGGATTTGGAGCAACAGGAAACCATTACCAAGGACAGCGTGACCATCAAGGTGAACGCCGTGTTGTGGTTTCGGGTCACGAATCCGGCCGATGCCATCATCAAGGTAGCCGATTTTAACAAGGCAGTTTACCAGCTGTCAGTCACGGCGTTGCGCAACATCATCGGCCAAAACCAATTGGATGAGGTGCTGCGCGAGCGTGCAAAAATTAACGGGTCCCTGCTGCAAATCGTGGACGCGGCCACCGAGGCCTGGGGCGTGAAGATTGAGTTGGTCGAAATCAAGGACGTGGAGATTCCCGAGTCCATGCAGCGGGCGATGGCGCGCGAGGCCGAAGCCATCCGCGAAAAGCGCGCCCGCATCATCAAGGCCGAGGCCGAGCTGGAAGCCTCGCTGAAACTTACCCAGGGGGCCATCGAAATGGAGAAAAGCCCCTTGGCCCTGGAGCTGCGGCGCATGCAGATGCTGTCGGAAATCGGCATCGACAACAACACGACGACGGTTATCCTCCTGCCTTCGGAATTTTCCAACGCGGCCAAAAGCTTCACGCAAATGGTGAACCAGGGCAGCAAGCCCGCTCCCTAGATTTTGCTTGAATACGCCATCAAAAAAGGCTCCGCGCATTCGTGCGCGGAGCCTTTTCTATGCTGAAAGCGGCCCTATTTCTTCGCGCTAGCCGCGGCCAGCACCTCCTGGTTGAGCCGGGTGTATTCAGCCTTCGATATTTCGTTTTTGTCCGTTTTCACCAAGGCTAACGACTGGTTGGCCGCAGCAATGGCTTCCCTGTTTTTACCCTGCTTTTGCAGCAGCTTGGCCTTCCAGTAATAGGCGTAGTAGCTGGGCTCGGCCTTGATGGAGGCATCGAGCCAGCCGATGGCGGGCGTCAGGTCTTTGCCGGTGTTGTAGTAGTACTGGGCGGCGGTGATGTACGGCTTTTTTTCACCCTTCATGGCTTCCTGAATTTGCGCCAGCACGATGCGGTCAGGGTCGGCGGTAACGGGCAGGCTGACCCGGGTTTGGTCCCAGGCCAAGACGAGGTCGGCGGCGGCGGGGCGCAGGTTTTCGAGGGTGAGCGACATGGTTTCCTGCGGGGCGGCGAGGCGGCTGGTTTTGGTCAGAACGCGCAGCACGTCGAGGCTCTGCTTGTAGTCGTAGGCCCCCCACTGAGCGGTATCGCGGTTGAGAACGAACGTCCAATCAGCCTTGCCAGGGATGGCGAGCAGAGCGTAGGTGCCGGCCGGCACGGTCTGCCCCGCCAGCTTCATTTCTTCGCCGAAGCGGATGGTGGTGATGGCGTTGGCACCAGCGCGCCACACCTGGCCGTAGGGTACCAGTCCGCCAAACGCCACGCGCCCGCGCAGCGAGGGCCGTGAATAATTCATCTCGACGAACGAGGTGGAAAATGCTTGCCGGATGCGCACCGCCGGACTGGCCTCCGGGACAGTGAGCTTGGTTTGGGCGTGGGCGACGGGGGCCAGCAGGGCGAGGGCCGCAACGGCCAGGGCGTGGAATGATTTCATGCGTGCAAAGGTAATTTTTTTGGAATGCCCAGCCGGGGCCCTAGTATTGCATTGTGAGATTAGCCACTAAACAACCGTGTCGCTCTTACGTTCTTACAAACGCAACCGCCCTAGCCCAGTCGGCGGCTACGCTTTCCGGCCACATTGCATCACCCTTTTGGTTCCGCCCATGAAAATCCTGCTCACCGGGGCCACCGGCTACATCGGCCAGCGCCTGCTACCGCTGTTGGCCGGCGCGGGCCACGAGGTGGTGTGCCTCGTGCGCGACCCGCGCCGCTTTGCCCTGCCCGACACGCTGCCGGAGTCCCTGCGCACGCAGGTGAGCGTAGCCCAGGGCGACCTGCTCCGGCCCGATTCGCTGGCCGATTTGCCCCTGGATATCGACGCGGCCTATTACTTGGTGCATTCGATGAGCGGGCACGGCAAGGACTTTTTTCAGCTGGAGCAGCAGTCGGCCCTGCACTTTACGCAGTACCTCGACCGCACCGGGGCCCGGCAGGTCATTTACCTTTCGGGCATTGCCAACGACCACGACCTGAGCATCCACCTGCGCTCGCGCAGCGCCGTAGAAAGCGTGCTGGCAGCGGCCACCAGGGCCCAGCTGACGGTGCTGCGGGCCAGCATCATCATCGGGTCGGGCTCGGCGTCGTTCGAGATTATTCGCGATTTGGTGGAGAAGCTGCCGGTGATGGTGACGCCGCGCTGGCTGAACTCGCGCTGCCAGCCGCTGGGCATCCGCGACGTAATGTTTTACCTGCTGGCCGTGCTCGACCACCCCTCCTGCCTGGGCCAGAGCTTCGACATTGGGGGGCCCGATGTGCTGACTTATCGCGAGATGCTGCTCGGGCTGGCGGCCCAGCGCCGCTACAAGCGCTGGATTGCGACGGTGCCCGTGCTCACGCCACGCCTCTCGTCGTGGTGGCTGTACTTGGTCACGAGCACTTCGTTTTCGCTGGCGCAGAGCCTAGTCGAAAGCCTCAAAAACGACACCGTGGCCGACCCAGCACGCAGCATTGAGCGCATCGTTCCGCACGTGTGCATGAGCTACCGCGACGCGCTGGCGTTAGCCTTCCAGCGCATTGAGCAGAACGAAGTAGTTAGCAGCTGGAGCGACGCCATGAGCAGCGGCACCCTGCGCCAAAACTACATGGATGCCATCCAAATTCCCAAAAACGGGATGTTCTTCGACCGGCAATTGCACACCTTCACGCGGCCAGTGGCCGAGGTGCTGGACAACATCTGGCGTATCGGCGGCGACCGGGGCTGGTACAAAACGGACTGGCTCTGGCGCATCCGCGGGATTATGGACAAGCTGGTGGGCGGCGTGGGGCTGCGCCGGGGCCGCCGCTCGCCCAGCCGCCTGCGCGCCGGCGACCCGCTCGATTTCTGGCGGGTGCTGGTGGCCGACCGCGCTGCCCGGCGCCTGTTGCTTTACGCCGAAATGAAGCTGCCCGGCGAAGCCTGGCTCCAGTTCCGCATCGTCGACAACCCCGACGGCACCCACGCCCTAGAACAGCTAGCCGCTTACCGGCCCCAGGGCCTAGCAGGGCGGCTGTACTGGTATTCAGTGCTGCCATTCCATGGCATCATCTTTAAGGGCATGGTCAAAAACATAGTTGATTACCAAGCTTTCGGCTCGGCCGAGCAAAGGCTGGAAACAGCTAAATAATTTGTCCGGCGAAGACACCTTGTTCCCAGCGGCTTCGAACACGCCAGCCAGACGTTGCGGAGGACCCCGATAAGGAAACGGGCATGAGCAGGCCGCGCACTTAGAATTTAGCCGACACTGTGGCGTAGAACGAGCGGCCGAGGCTGGGAATAATGCCGGGCCCGGGGTATTCGTCGGTGCGGCGGGTGAAGTATCGGGTATTGGTGAGGTTGTTCACGCCGGCTTTCAGCTCTAGGCGTTTAGGGAAGCGGTAAGTGCCCGACACATCCCAGACCGAGTAGGCCGGCACCCGGCCCTGAAGCGGGTCGTCGTTGCTGGGGCCCTCCAAGTTATTAGCCTCGCCAAACGAGTCGCCGGTGTAGCTGTACTGGCCGGTGATGCTGACCGGGCCGTAGCCGTAGGTCAGGCCCACGCGCTCGATGGTTTTCGGGGCGTACTCCACCCGCTTGCCACTAAATTCGCCACTCACGTAGCGGGCGTCAACGTAGGCAAACGAGTTGAACATGCTGAGGCGATGGCGGCTGTCGCTTTTCAGCAGCTTCAAAGGGCTGATTTCGATGTATGTTTCGGCCCCTTTGTGCTCCGAGTCGGCCACGTTGGTGCGCAGGGCGTAGTCATTACCGGTCGCCGGGTCGGTACGGGCAATGGTGCCAATGCGGCGGTTGTAGCGCAGGAAAAAGCCGCCCACGTCGAAGTTCAGCCACTCGCCCACCGCGCCGCGGTAGCCAAGGTCGGCATTGTAGCCGTTGCTATCTTTCAGGTTAGGGTCGATTTTCGACGTGATACCAAACGGCTCCAAGGCCGAGTAATCAACCGGCCGGTAAGCCTGCGAAATATTGGCATATAAGGCCGTGGTGGCCGTGGCCTCGTACTGGGCCCCTAGACCGAAGAGCAGAAACGAGCGGTTGCGCGACTCGTTGGTGGCTTGCACCAAGCCACCGTCCTGCACTTTGTAGCCGACGGCTTTCGAGTTGAGGAACTCGTAGCGCACGCCCGGCGTGAGGGAAAACTTGTCGGAGAGGCGCAGCACCGTTTCGGCAAACGGCGCGACGTTTTGAGTGCGGAACTCGAAGTCGTACTCGTAGCCCCCGCCGTACAGGCCCAGGTCAAAATCCGCGTCCGTTGAGCCCGGCCCACCCCCCTGCCGGTGCATGTAGCCCGTGAAGTAGCGCACCCCGTAGGCCACCGTGCTGCGGCGGTTCAGCAGGCCGTAGTCGGTGCGCACGCGAAACTCGTTGGTGAGGCTGCGGAACTGTTCATTTTCTACCTCGCGGGGCACGAATCGGCCGGTGGCGCGGTCGACGGTGTCGGGCGCAGCGGCCCCGCCGTCCTCGTTGCGCCACACCAAGCGGCGGGCGCTCAGGTTGCCGGCCGTTTTAAAGGTCACCAGCGTGCGGTCCGACAAGCGGTAGTCTGCTGTGAGGGTCAAGATGTTCCAGGGGCTGTCGAGCCAGTTGCGGGCCCGGGTGCTCTGCCGCGGGTCGGCATAAAACAGCGAATCGGTGAGCCCCCCCGGCATCTGAATTTTGTTGCGCAGCAGCGAGTACTCCAGTCCGATTTTCAGCCTGTCGGTGGCCTGGTATTGCAAGCCGGCGAAGGCCGACACTTGGTTCAGGCTCGAGTTGGGCCGCCAGCCTTCCTGGTGGCGGTATTGGCCGTAGGCGTAGTAGTTGAGACGACCCAATTGCCCGCCCATGCTCGTAAACGTATTGGCCAGCCCAAACGAGCCGCCGGTTTGGCGCAGGTCCAGCGCGAATTTCTGGTCCTCGGGGCCCCGGCGCATCACGTGGTTCACCACCCCGCCAAACTGCGGCCCGAACTGCAGCGAAGCGGCCCCGCGCGTCACTTCCACGCGCTCCACGGCCTCCATGGCCGGCTGGTAGTAGGTTTCAGGGTAGCCGTAGAGGTCGCCCGTGATGTTGTAGCCGTTCTGACGCACGTTCATCTCCGTGCTCTGCACCGGGTTGAGGCCCCGCAGGCCGAAGCCGTTTGAGGGGAAGCCCGCGCCCTCAGTCTCAGAAAAGTTGGCCCCTGGTATGCGCCCCAGGATCTGGCGCGGGTTGTTCTGGGCCGTGTTGGCGTCGAGCGAGTCGAGCACCAGTACTTCGGTTTTCTTACCGGCGTAAATCACCGATCCGCTCACCTGCCCCAAGTTACCGAGGCCGTTTTTTGATTTAAGGCCCAGCACCCGCACTTCATCAAGGCGCTGGGTAGTGGGCACTGACGGCTGCTGGGCCAGAGCCGGACTAGCCGTAACCGCCAGCACTAAGCTAAAAGAGGAAAAAAAGCGCATATACTGTTTATATTGATTCTAAACAGCAGCAAAAGTAACGGCGAACCCTTCCCCAGGCAAGGTTTATTAAGAATAAATCTAAATAGACTCGAAATAAGGATAATAAACCCGGTACAGATGCACGAGTGGCGGCGCTTTTGCACCGGATTTGTGCCATGAGCGCATTTTTCTAACCAAAGACTGGCACTACACGCCCCTCGTCTATTTTCAGGGAAGCGTCGTATTTCTTGCCCGTTTTAGCCGAAACAAAGCCTTTAATGACGCCCGTCTCGCCGCGGCGCAGGAGTTGCTTAAGTTGGGTTTCGGTCAGCTCCTTACCGCCCCATGCGAAGGGCACCCGAAACTGGCAGTCTTCGCGGAAGCGCGAGCAGCCGTAGGCGCTACTGCCGCGCAGCATGGTGCCGAGCCGACACACGGGGCACGGAATCTGGCCGGGGTCGGTAGTGGTGGTGGGCTTACTTTCGGCGGCGGGCATCAGCACGGGCTGGTGCTGGGCATCGAGGCTAAGGGCGGCATCAAATTTCTGCCCGTTGGGGCCCACAAAACCTTTCATCACCGGCGTGCGGCCCTTGGCGAGTAGGGCCCGGATTTGCGGGTCGCTGAACTTCTTGCCCTGCAGTTCAACCGGCAGCCGAAACTGGCAGCCTTCGCGGAAGCGGGCGCAGCCAAAGGCCGTTTTGCCGTGCAGAATGTGGCCCGTTTTACAAACTGGGCAGGGGCCTAGGTTGGCGGCATCGGTGAGTTTCTTAGCCATCGATGCGGCCACTTTACCACTAGCTGGCGCAGCCGGGCTTTGCAAACCGCCGGGGGCCCCCAGCGGTGCAGCGCTGCCACTGGTCACGGCGCGGCCCGAGCCATCGGTTTTCACTTCCTGCACCATCTCGCGCACCAAGCCCGACAGCTCACCCAAGAACTGCTCGCTCGTGAGCTCGCCGCGCTCAATTTGGCGCAGTTTGTGTTCCCACTGGCCGGTCAGCTCCGCTGATTTCAGGGTTGGGTTGCGGATGAGGCCAATCAGTTCCACGCCGGTAGGCGTGGGCAGCAGGCGCTTTTTCTCGCGGCGAACGTAGTTGCGCTTAAACAGCGTCTCGATAATAGCGGCGCGGGTACTGGGGCGGCCGATGCCGTTTTCCTTCATGGCCTGGCGCAGCTCCTCATCGTCAATGTTGCGGCCGGCCGTTTCCATGCCGCGCAACAGGCTGGCTTCGGTATAGTCCTTCGGTGGCTGGGTGGTTTTGCTATCGAGGCGCGGCGCGTGGGGCCCGCTTTCGCCTTTGGCGAAGGCCGGCAGTACGGTGCTCACCACGTCGTCATCCTCCGTAATGCCCGGTTTTTCGTTGGCCGCCGGGGCGGGCTTGGGGGCCGCCTGGGCAGCGGGGTCGCCGTACACCACGCGCCAGCCGGGGTCGAGAATCTGCCGTCCCCGCACCCGGAACGGACGCTCGGCCGCCTCGGCTAGCACGGTGGTATTGCTCACCTCGCAGTCGGGGTAAAACGCGGCAATGAAGCGCCGGGCGATGATGTCGTACACGCTGGCCTCCATCCCGCCGCCAGGGCCCGCCGCCCCGGTTGGGATGATGGCGTGGTGGTCGGTCACCTTATTATTATTGAAGACCTTACCAGTCTTTGGAATCTTGCCCGCCAGCAGGGCCCCCGTCAAGCTCTCGTACCCGATGCCGCGCAAAATACCGGGGATTTTTGGGTACTGGTCGTCAGGCAGAAACGTGGTATCCACCCGCGGGTAGCTCACCGCCTTCTTCTCGTACAGTCCTTGCACAATTTTCAGCGTGTCTTCAGCCGACAGACCCAACTGGTTGTTACACTGCACTTGCAGCGACGTCAAATCGAACAAGCGCGGCGGCGACTCGCGACCTTTTTTAATTTCTACGTCCTTAATAATTAGCGTTACGGGGCGCACCGCCTCAAGCGCAGCTTGAGCTTCGGCTTCGGTCACGAAGTAGCCCAGGGCCCGCAGGCGCTCCTTCTCGTCGGGGGCATCTTCGGCCGCTTTGGCTTGCTTAGGCGGGGCGATGTGGGCGAACATTGTGCCCCGGTATTCCGTCCGTAGCACCCAATACGGCTCAGGCCGGAAGTTCTGGATTTCGTGGTGGCGGGCCACCAGCAGGGCCAGCGTGGGCGTCTGCACCCGCCCAATACTCAGCAGCTGCTTATCCTGGTAGGTGGTATATTTCAGGGTGAAGAGGCGTGTGGCGTTCAGGCCCAGCAGCCAGTCGCCCACGGCGCGGCTTTTGCCCGCCTGGTACAGCTTATCGAACTCTTTACCGTCACGCAAGTTATTGAAACCTTGCCGAATGGCTTCCTCCGTGAGCGACGAAATCCAAAGGCGCTTCACCGGTTTGCGGCACTTGGCTTCCATCAGTACCCAGCGCTGAATCACCTCGCCTTCCTGCCCGGCGTCGCCGCAGTTGATGACTTCGGTGGCCCCATCGACCAGTTTTTTGATTGTGTGAAACTGTTTTACCACGCCTTCGTCGCGCCGCATGAGCTTGATACCGAACGAATCCGGTATCATCGGCAAACTGTGCAGGCTCCAGCGCTTCCAAGCCGGGTCGTAGTCGTCAGGCTCTTTGAGCTGGCAGAAGTGGCCGAAGGTCCAGGTTACCTGGTAGCCGTTGCCCTCGAGGTAGCCATCCATGCGGCGGGTGGCCCCCAGCACGTTGGCGATTTCACGGGCTACGCTGGGCTTTTCGGCAATGCAGACAATCACTGGTTTTCGCTGGTTAAACTGATGCCGCTGATTCAGTTGAGCAGCAGCTCAATCAACAAAGGTAAGCGGGAAAAAGGTCGGGTGTCCGGCCCGGTCAGGGCCCCCGGCGCAGACGACAAGCAGCACTTTGGCTACAACAAAAATTTGAGTTACAACCTTCGGAGAACCCGTGGCTAAACGTTAGTTTTCAGCTCGATAATGACGGGTTAACATTATGTTTTTTAGATGTTTATAATATAATTTAGTTTTTATCACCGCCCCCAAACCCTGCTATGGACGCCGCGTGCTAGCCTTCATGCAGCCCACTGAATCCCAGCTTCCGCCCGAGTCAGCAACCCGGGTGGTGCCCATCATTGTGGAATTTGTTCGCGTCGAAAAAGAGACGGTGGAAACCGGCCGCGTGGTCATTCGCAAACACGTGCTCGTCGACACGAAAACTATCGACACGCCCCTGCGCGAGGAGCAAATAAATGTACAGCGCATTGCCAACCGCTATGTGGACGAGGCCCCCGCCGTGCGCTACGAGGACGACACGAGGGCGACACGATGACCGTGCCCGTTTTGCGCAAGGAGTTGGTTGTCACTAAACGCCTGCTTCTAGTCGAAAAACTGCACGTGCGCAAGCAAGTGCTAAACACGAACGTGCCGCAAACCGTGGAGCTGCGCCGCAAAGAAGTGCACTACGAACGAGTGGCGACGCCTACCGTGCCTCCGGCTCAACCCTGACCCCTTTTCTTTTTCCACCTCTCATTCTTAGTCAATCCCATGATACAAACCGTGGTAGGCCTGTTCAATAGCGCTTCCAAAGCGTAACCGGCCGTTCAGCATCCGACCAGCGCCGGCTTCGTGCGCGACAATAGTAGACGTGGCCGCCCAGAAGCGAGGCGCAATGGGCGGCGGTACCGGCGGTAGTATCAGCGGCCGCAACAACGACCCGTCGGGCTGCCAGAACACCAGCGGCACGGCCACCGAGGGTGCCGTTGATGCCACGGCCGGCACTGCCGAGGGCAGCATCGGTAATTTTTTTCAGTAACCTCTTCCTTATCAGCGATAACGATAATACCAGCGCCTACATCAAAGCCGCCCGCAGCAGTAGTTTGGCAGTGACGGTGCCCGCCGCCTCGGCCGACGAAACCGCGCGCGCCTGCGACACCCTCGACGAGTGCGGAGCTGTCGCTGTGCACGAGCAGGCCGCCACCCAAGGCTACGACATGACCAGGGCCCAAGACCAAAACACCGGCGCCTAAGGCTATAATACTGGCGGCCAAGACCAGAACACCGGTGCCGAAGGAACCCAGAAACTGAACATCATCGAAGAAAACCTGCAAGTGGACAAACGCGTGGAACATACCGACGGGGCCCGAATCTGCACCCGCATCATCGAAAAGCCCGTGGAAGAACATGTGCGCTTGCGCGAGGAGCACGCGAATGTAAACCGCACCGCCACCGATTTCGCGGCTTTCAAGGCAGGCGAAATCAGCGTGACCGAGCAATCTGAACACGCCATCGTGTCGAAGAAAGCCCGCGTAGTGAGCGAGATCAGCATCGACAAAACCGCAACAGAGCGCGAGGAAACCGTGCGTAATACCGTGCGCAACACCGATGTGGAAGTGGAGAAGCTAGGCAATGCCCGGACCGACATGGACCAAGACGCGGACAACTCCGGTATGCGCAGGGACCGCTAAACCGCCCTTGCCATCATGTCTGAAATGACCAGTGGCTGCCGAAATTCGGCAGTCACGACCTGTTTATTTTTTTTGCCGGACGGCGGCCTGGGCCAGTCGGGGCCCTTTGCTATGGGGCCCCGGTTTCGTCACCGGCTGCCTGGGCTTGGCGCAGTTTACTGTGCTTACGGCCGTATCCATAGTAAATGGCTAGGCCCAGGGCCAGCCACACGAACAGACGCACCCAGGTGGCCCCGGGCAGGCTCACCATCATCACCAGGCAAGTGAAAATGCCCAGGATGGGCACCACTGGCACCCACGGCGTGCGGAAGCTGCGGGGCGCGTCGGGGTCAGTTTTGCGTAGGATAAGGATGCCCGCGCACACCAGCACGAAAGCCAGCAACGTGCCGATGCTGGTCATCTCGCCCACCACACTGATCGGCACGAAGCCCGCGAACACGCTGATAAAGGCCCCCAGCAGCAGGTTGGATTGCAGCGGCGTACGAAAGCGCGGGTGAATTTTGGCGAATACCGGCGGCAGCAGCCCGTCCTTCGCCATCGAAAAAAACACGCGGCTCTGCCCCAGCAAATCGACTAGGATCACGGATGTATAACCGATGAGGATGGCCCCGATGATGGCCGTGCTCAGCCAGGCATAGGGCGTTTTTTCGATGGCAATGGCCACCGGCGCGGCGCTGTCCTTGAACTCTTTATAATTGGCCAAGCCGGTGAGGACGTGGCCGAAGAGCACGAATAGCACCGTGCACACCAGCAGCGAACCGATGATGCCGATGGGCATGTTGCGCTGCGGATTTTTGGTTTCCTGGGCCATGGTGGCCACAATATCGAAGCCGATGAACACGAAAAACACCACGCCCGCCCCGCGCAAAATGCCGCTCCATCCGAACTCGCCGAAGTGGCCGGTGTTGGCCGGAATGTAGGGCTGGTAGTTGGCGGGGTCGATGTACTTCCAGCCCAAAGCGATGAACACCAGCACAACGGCCACTTTCAAGGCCACCACCGTCGCGTTGAACCAAGCCGAGCCCGAGGTGCCGCGCACGATGACGGCCGTGATGGCTAGCACGATGAGCATGCCCGGCACGTTCACGTAGCCCGATACTACCGAGCCGTCGGCCAAAGTTGCGTGTTCAAAGGGCGACATCACGAGCCGGGCCGGCAGGTGCAGGCCGTACTTGCCCAGAAACTTCACCAGGTACTGCGACCAGCTGATGGCCACCGTGGCAGCCCCCACCGAGTATTCGAGTACCAAATCCCAGCCGATGATCCAAGCGAACAACTCGCCCATCGTGGCGTAAGAGTAGGTGTATGCCGAGCCGGCCACCGGCACCAAGGCTGCAAATTCGGCGTAGCACAAGGCCGAGAAAGCGCAGCCCACCGCCGCCACCACAAAGGAGAGCGTCACGGCCGGCCCGGTGTGGTTGGCCGCCGCGATGCCGGTGAGCGAAAACAAACCAGCACCGATAATCACCCCGATACCCAAGGCGATGAGACTGACGCCGTTGAGGGTGCGTTTGAGTGTGTTGCTCCCGGTTTCGGCCGCTTCGCGCTGCAACAGGGCTAGTGATTTTTTTAGCATATAAACTTGTGGCGCCGGGCACTCCCCCGGCCAGGTAAATATGCCGTTCAGGGCCCCGTCGGGGCCCTGAACGGCGGGCTGCCCGTAAAT
>JANPOR010000192.1:0-6019 GCA_031428075.1 Hymenobacter sp.
CTCGATGCCCAGCCGGTAGTTGAGCGACACCAGTACGACGCCCTTTTGGGCGAAGGCCGTGCCATCGTAAAGCGGCACGTCGCTGGCCCCCAGCACAAAAGCACCCCCGTGAATAAACACCAGCACGGGCCGGGCGGGGCCGGCCAGGGCGGGCGTCCAGATGTTAGTGGTCAAGTAGTCGTCGCCCTTCACCCAGCCCGCCCCGAAAACGGGCTGGTCGTCCATGACCCCGGCGGGCGGGCGGTTGTACGGCGCGGTCGGGCCGCTCTGGGTGGCGTCGCGCACGCCCGGCCAGGGCTGGTGCGGGGCCGGGGCCGCAAAGCGCAGCGCCCCCACGGGCGGGGCGGCATAGGGAATGCTCTTGAACACGAGCACCTCGCCCGCACGCTGCCCGCGCACCTGGCCCGCCTCCGTGGTGGCCACCAGTCCGTCGTCGCTCTGGGCCCTGGCTGCGGGGGTGCCGGCCAGTAGCAAGCCCATGAGGAAGAGTAGAGTAAACAATTTTTCCATGGTGCGTAAAAGCTATAAGCTAGATGAGCCCGGCAAGACATTGGCGGGAGTGAGTCGAAGGCCTGTCGACCGAAGACCCGCGTCAGCGGCCGCCGAACAAGACATCCTTGTTGCGCAGCCACAAGGCCCTATCTACCAGCTCGGTTGACTTTTTGCTGAAGCGCAGGCTGCCTAGGTTGAGGCCGATGCCGGCCACCAGCAGAAGGACGCCGCCGGTCTGCTGATTCTTGCGCAGCACCGCGCTGCCCACCAGCGCCGCCACGGCTCCCACGCCTAGCAGGCGGCTCACGATCCGGTCATGCCGCCCCTGCTGGTACATGTCACTGGTCACGCCGGGGGCAAACTCCGTATTCATCTTGCGAAACGGCAGCTGTTTGCCGCCCATGATATACTTATCGCCATAGCCATAAATCGTTCGGGTATCGTAGACCCGCATCAGCGAGTCGCGCGAAGGCGCATTCCGGGACGGTCCTTGTGCGGCGGCGGGCGAAACCCAGATCAGCAGCAGGAAAACCAGGTTGGTCAAGCTCAATTGAATGAATCGTTTGTACATATTGAAAGGGTGCTTGTGGACCGCCAGGAGGAGGCTATTTCGGAGAAGAAGCGCCGGGAGGACCCGCCCGTAGGCCCCATTGGGAAACTGCCGCCCGGCTGGCCCGCCGGATGTGTGCTGCAATAGTAGAAGGGGAAGTTTCAGCAGGCAAGTCCGGAGGGCCCTGGTCCTGTTACATATTGTAAAATGTAACAGGACCAGGGCCCGCGAAGTAAATTATTAATACATAATGTTCTTGATTAATAATATCATACGGTTTTCTGCGCTGCTTCCCTGACCGCATCTCCTTGAATCAGGCACCGAAGAATATGCGCCTGACCAGAGCGAAAGGCCAAGGGGATTCTTTAAACATTTCGGACATACCTTTCTTGGACTAGTAGTGTTGCCCACCAGTAGCACAAGATGCTCTGATGCCCGCCCACGGCAGGCGGCAGAAGAAACCAGGCCTCTATTAATGCTCCACCCGCATGATTCCCGCCCTGCCCTTGTTGCCCCACGCCGAGCTGCTGACGGTGTTTCTGTTGCTGAGTGCCTTTGTCGGCCTGCTTGTCAGCGTCATCTTGGCCTTCATCAACACGGTGCAGCGCCACGCCAACCGCCTGCTTAGTTTGTCGCTGTTCAGCGTGGCACTGTTCGCCCTCACCAGCGCGCTGCTTATTAACCACGCCATCTTCCTAGTCCCGCATCTGTTCCGGGTAAACATGCCGTTGCACTATCTGGTCGCGCCCTGCGCTTACCTCTACGTGCGGTCGGTGCTCTACCAGGAAATACGGTTTCGCCGCTACGACTGGCTGTTCTTCGTGCCTTTTGGGCTGCATACGCTGGAGCTGCTGCCGTTTCTGCTGCACAGCGCGGCGTATAAATTCCACTACTTGCAGTGGCTGCTTGTTGATGTGGCGGGCGTTGCCAGGCAGCAGGAAGGGCTGCTGCCGGCTTACTACCATCCGGTCCTCAAGTTTACGCTCGGCTCGGTCTACGCGCTGCTGCAATGGCGGCTACTGTGGCAGTTTGGCCGCCAGGCAGCCGCCGCCGGCCGCCGCGAAAACCACGCGTTGCTGCGCTGGTTGCGCGTTTTCACTCTCCTCAACACCCTGCTCTACTCGCCCGTGCTGCTGGTGATGCTGCTGCCGGTCAGCGGCTACTACACGACCATTTTCGCCGTTTGCGTGCTGGGTATCTACCTGCTGATGACCTCGTTGCTGCTGTTTTTTCAGCCCCGGATTCTGTACGGAATGCGCAACCTGCTCACCGTAAATGCGGCCGCCACAGCTGGCACAGCGGACGCTCTCCCGCCCAGCACGCCCGAAGCGGCCGACAAAAAAGAAGATCCGGCCCGGCCCTATTCGCTGAGCGACGAAAAAAAACGGGAGTACCACGCGCAGCTTGAAGCGCACATGCGGGAGCAGCAGCCGTTTCTGCGCAAGGGTTACGGTATCAAAGACCTAGCGGCTGAAACCGGCATCCCGCCCCACCACGTGTCGGCCCTTATCAATCAGGAGTACCGGATGAACTTCAGCGACTTCATCAACCGCTACCGGGTCGAGTACATCAAGGAGCGCATGACCCAGCTCGAGTGGCGGCAGCTCACCCTCGAAGGCCTCGCGCTCGAAGCCGGCTTCAGCAACCGTACCACCTTCTTCCGCGCTTTCGTCAAGCTCACCGGCCACACGCCCTCCGAGTACTTGGCTCAAGTTTCTGCCTGAAGCCTAGCTGGCCAGCGCCCGTTTCAGTCCCCTTGTCAAGGGCCGGGCCGTCGGGCCCCACGGGCGGCCTTTGCTGTCACATATTAGAAAGTGTAACGGGTTTGGCCGATTCGGGCTTGCCACAGCAGCAGGGGCGGCTTACGTTTGCGGCCCTCGCTTTGGAAGTGACGAGTTGAAATCATGGTTACCCTAGACAAATTCAACCAGCTGCGGCCGGCCGCGCAACTCACCCATGTCTGGGAGCAGGGCTACTACCTGGCCGAGCGGCTGGATGAGGCGGCGGGGCTGGTGCGGATGTATCAGGTCAATGCCTTTTTCGTGGAAATCCATTTTCCTACCCCCACCGATTTTGAAATCCTGCGCGCCTTTCACGGCCCTATCCACCTCCAGCCCTACCTCGACCAGATTGACCTGAATGCTTTGTTCCTTGAATAAGAAGCTTCCTAAACCAGATAGGTTGACCAAGTACGTATGAAAAGCTATGCGCTGGTGCTGGTCCTCAGCTCCTCCTTGCCCGCCTGCACCTCGGCCCGGAAAGAAAGCTTCCCGCCGTCCGCCAAAGTGAAAGCTGCCGCTGCCGTTCCGGCCGCGCCCACCGACCGCCAGGACGCACTGCGCAGCCGGGACGTCGATTTCGTGGCGACGGGCAACGAGCCGTTCTGGTCGCTGGAAATCAACAGCCGGGCACAAATGCGCTTTCGTACTGCCGCCGGCGACTCGCTGCTTATGCCCCTGCCGACCCCTAACCAGGCCCAAGACGCGCCCGTGCTGCGCTACCGGGCACAAACCGAAGCCGGCGAGCTAACCGTGACCATCGCCCAGCGGCCCTGCCCCAATAGTATGTCGGGTGAGGTGTTGCCTTACACCGTCGCGGTGCAGGCTAAAACCAGCGCCCAGACCGCCATGCGCGACTTTGCCGGCTGCGGGCGCTACCTCGGCGACTACCGCCTGCACGACATCTGGGCCCTCGAAACCGTGGACGGGCAAGCCGTGGTAGCCACTCAGTTTGGTAAAGACAAGCCCTACCTGGAGCTGAACCTTACCAGCGGGCAGGTCCTCGGCTTTAGCGGCTGCAACGCCTTTGGCGGTAACCTGACGCCGGAGCGAGGCGGCATCCGGTTCGGCACCCTGCGCGGCACGATGCTGGCCTGCCCGGCGCTGGCCTTCGAGCAAAAATTTCGGGGCGCCCTCTCCGGGCAATCCTTTATCTACCGGCTCGAAAACCGTCGGCTGACGCTGGAAAATCGGGCTAATACCCTGATTTTTAAAAAAATTGATTGACGCGCCGTCTTACGTTCTAACCGCCTGCCTGTTTATGTTGACCCAAACCCTTTTGCTCGGGGCCACCTTGCTGGCCGCTGCTTGCCAGGCCACCAACCCAGCCTTTAACGCGACATCCCAGCCGGTGCCCGGCCTTGCTGCTAAGCCCGTCGAACCGCCGGGCGGGGGCAGCGAAAAGCTGTTTGCGCACCGCTGGGCGCTGACCGAGGCCGCCGGCCAAGCCGTTACGCCCAGCGGCGGTGCTCGCGAGGCGCATCTGCTCTTTTTTCCGCCGAATCGTCTGGGGGGTTCCGCTGGCTGCAACCGCCTCACCGGCACTTTCGAGCTGACGGACGGCGGCCGAATGGTATTTTCCCCGCTGGCGACCACGCGCATGATGTGCCCCGAGCCGGCCGCCGCGGCCGAATCTCGTTTCGTACGGGCACTGGGCACCGTGCAGACCTACTACGTAACCGACGCGGCCCTGGAGCTTCGAAACGGCACCGCCGTCGTGGCCCGGTTCCGCGCCACCCCAGCGAACTTGGAAAAATGACCCGACCGGACTGGCAGCAGCTTCCGACTGACACCTTATCATAATTATATTTTGTAACACAATGAGGACAAATAGCCTGTGCATTTCCATTTCAGTAGTAACAATGCTGGCGCTGTTGCTGAGCGGTTGTGACAACCGTTCGGGCCCTACCACCTCCGCGCCGGCCGGACCAGCCGCTTCGACAGCGGCTCCGACAGCCGGGGCCCAACAAGTGTGCTACCGGCAGGTGCAAGGGCGCGACACCACGCTGGTCCGCCTGGTCATTAGCGGCGCGACCGTGACGGGCGAGCTGGCCATACTGCCCGCTGAAAAGGACCGGGCCCGCGGTAGCCTGCGCGGCACGTTAACTGGCCAGCACATCGTAGCCGACTGGCAGCGGGCTGGCGAGGGCATGATGCAGGTACACGAAATGCAATTCACGCTGGCTGGCGACTCGCTGCGCTGGCGGGAGGGTGCCCGCACCGAAAAAGGCGGGAAATGGGTCTTAGCAAACCCTAGCCAGGGCTATCAGTACGTGCTGCGCAAAATCGCCTGTGCCCCGCAGCCCTGACTTCAGTTGGTGGCGCGGCGGGTGGTTCTGTGCCATCAGGCGCTGCAAATCCTGGAGGTTGGCATAGTTAGGCCGGAATAAAGCCCAGCGCCGGTTTATCGAGGTCGCGGATTGCTTGCACAGTTAGCACGGAGATGACCACGAACAGTAGGGGCACGAAGTAATGGCAGGTTTCCTGGGCGCTGTTAGGGGTTCTTCTGAGGAGGTCGGGTAAAACAGGAGAGAACTGGGTGTTAATTCCCCAACCTCATGGAAAAAGCCCCTCCTTCCAAACAGCCGCGTTATGACGCGGCCTTCCGGGCTGAAGTCCTGCGTCTGGCCAGCGTAAAGCCGCTCCATGCTGGCCGCTGCCCGGGCCCTGAACATGAATGCCAAGCTGCTCTGTGCGTGGCAGAAAGCGGCGCAGCAGCCCTTGCCCACCGATCCGGCCGAATCCGCTGAGGTGCGGGCCCTGCCCGGCCAACAAACGGGGGACGCAGGCGCTGGACATGTTAAAAAAAACCATCGCTACCTGTCAAATGCTTGAGGCGCATTTTCGCATCCCCCGACCCCATGAGCCCGCGGCATTTCATGGACCAGCAACGGGTTCATCACCCCACCCGGCGGCTGTGCCAGGTGCTGGGCGGGGTGCCCCGCTACGATCTGGCGCCCTGGTGCAGGAAATGGTCCGGGCCGACCTGAAGCTGTTCCATCGCGACGCTTACCTGCAGGCTGGTGGCCACACCATTCCCAACGCGTACGAATAGCGCCTCACTTCACGCCCTACCTACTCCGTAAGCATGCAGCAGAACGCAAAGATTTACGTGGCTGGCCATCGCGGCGTGGTCGGCGCGGCCTTGGTACGCCGCTTGGCCCGGGCCGGGTACCACACCTGGTCACCCGCACATCGT
>JANPOR010000193.1:0-10893 GCA_031428075.1 Hymenobacter sp.
AAAAAAAGCCGGCAATCATTGCGGGGCCCGCGCTGCCGCCTTATCTTTGCCCTCGCCTTGCCACCTCAGCAAGGCCGGCTTCGGCCGCAAGTTGCCGTTCAGTGCCCCAAGTTTGCGCACGTGGTGAAACTGGTAGACACGCCATCTTGAGGGGGTGGTGCCTTCGGGTGTGGGAGTTCGAATCTCCCCGCGCGCACTGAACCAAAAAGCCCGCTGCAAAGCGGGCTTTTTTGTGCCCAAAAGGCCAAAATCGGAAAAGGCTAAAACCGGACCCCGATGCTACAGGTCTTGGCCCTCAAATGGGTTGGCGGGTACCACGAGCAGTACCTGTTCGCGTTCCACCACCACTTGGCCGGGTCGGGCGCCTTTGGGCTTGCGCACAAATTTCTTGGGCGTCACCGTCACCGGGCACAGCGAGTCGTTCTGGCGGCGTGAGTACCAAGCGGCCAGTTGGGCAGCGTGTTCAAGCACGGGAGCGGGCACGGGCTGGCCGGCGCGGTGTCGTACCACCACGTGTGAGCCGCTCACGTCTTTGGCGTGCAGCCAGTAGTCGTCCTTATGGGCGTACTTCTGAGTCAGCAGGTCATTATTTTGCGCGTTGCGGCCGACTAAGATGGTAAACCCTCGGTCCTCGAACACTTTGAAGGGCAACTCGGTGGGCGCCTTACCGGCAGCCGGTGTGGGCTCCAAGCCGTGCTCTTTGCGCCAAGCCCGGAAGGCCCGGAGCTCGGCCAGGGCGGGTAAGGTGTTGAGCTCCTCTAGCCGCTCCAGGGCCCCGAAGGCTTCAGCTTCGCGCCGCTCGACGCGCTGGGCCAGCTGGCGCTCCTCGATTTGCTGATTTTTGGCCTTGCGGTACAGGTTTTCGGCCGTGCGCTGGGGCTTTTCGTTGGGCTTCAGCTTGACGAGCCGCGGCTGATTCGTGTAGAAGTCCAGTAGCTCGACCTGGGTTGCACCGGCCGGAATTTCGTGCAGATGGGCCATGATGAGGTCGGCCGTGTGACGGTAGCCGGCCTCGTGGGCCAGGGCGTGCAGGCGCTGGCGGGCGCGGGCCGCACCGGTGGCGGCCTCGCCGGCGCGGCGCTCCAGGGCTTGGCGCACTTGGCGCGTCTCGGCTTCGAGGGCGCGGCGCGCCAAAGCCATTGGCACAAAGCGCCGCAGGGCCCCCACGGGGTCGGCGCCGGGCAGTGTTTCAAAAATTTCGCCCAGCGGCAGCAAGCTCAGGCGGGTGCGGCCGTCGAGCCGGACGAGGTAGTAGTGGACCGGGGTTTCCAATTGGGCCAGCACTTGGTTCACCAAGCGCACCCGGGCGTCGGCCGGGGCCGGGTCATAGCCGTGGGCGCGGAGGTAGCGGGCGGGCAGATCGGCCAGGGGCGGTGGGAGCTTGCCGGGCTGAATAGATCCTTGATTTTCATCAGATTTCGCCGTTTTTAACTCCGGCGCGGGCTGTGGGCGCAGCTCGGTGTCGGCCAGCAGGCGCTGCTGAAACAGCTGCGCCGGGGCCTCTTGCGCCAAGCGGAAAATGGCATTGGGGCGGGGGCCGTAAAGCTTGAACACCAACCGGGCCCCGCTTCGGAAATTCACTTGCAGCACCCGGTCCTGAGGCCAAGCCGCTACGGTTTCGACTTGCTGGCCTAATAAGTCAGGAAACAAATCGACGGAGTTGGCGCGGGCACGCTGGAAGGTTTCGGGCAAGGCCAGGGCCGGGAAGGTGGCGCCCAATTGGGCTTTTAGCCAAAACTCCTTCGCGCCGTTGGTTAGCCCGACCACTAGCTCGTCCTTTTCCTGCGAGAAGCACGCCGCCACCCGGTAGCCGCGCAGCTGCGCAGTGAGGGCGGGGGCCAGTTGGCGCAGGAAATAATAGTTGGTATGCACAGCGCAGCGCTAGATTTGGGGCAGCGCATGGCGGGTCAGTTTGTGCTCTACGGCGCCGGTGTGGCGCGTAGCCTGGGGCTCGACCAGCACAATCCAGGTTTCTTCGGCGGCGTGGGGCCGGTGCTCAACGCCGCGGGGCACTACGAGCAACTCGCCCGGATTGAGGGTAGCGGTGTGGTCGCGAAAATCGATGTGCAGTTGTCCTTTAACGACAATAAATAGTTCGTCTTCGTCCTCGTGATGGTGCCAGACAAATTCGCCCAGCACGCGAGCCAGCTTGACGTGCTGGTCATTTAAATCGGCGATAATGTGCGGGTGCCAGTGGTCGGTGAATAGGCCGAACTTTTCTTCCAGATTTATGACGTGCATATTACCGTTGATAAGAAGTAAGAAAGCCAGGAAAAAGTAAGCAGGGAAAACAGACTCCTATACCTGCACTTTTAATCCGTCATATGCCAGCCGAATCCAGCTGGGCAACTCGGACTCCACGGCCAGGTGGCGGCCCAACTGGTGGCTGATGTGCGTGAGGTAGGCTCGCTGGGGCTGCAACTCTTCTAACACCGCCACGGCCTCGGCGAGGTTGAAGTGCGACACGTGCGACTCACGACGCAGCGCATTTAGCACCACCACGTCGGCCCCGTGCATCAGGGCACGGGTTTCGTCAGGTAGGTGGTTGGCGTCGGTAAGGTAGCAGAAGCCCCCGATGCGGAAGCCCAACACCGGCAACTTATGGTGGCGCGCCCGCAGCGGCTGCACGGCCACGCCGGCCACCGCGAAGGGTGCATCGTCGGCCAGGATGGGGTGGAGGCTCACCTGGGGCACGCCGGGATATTTGTGCTCGGCGAACACATAGGCAAACTCCTTCTGCAGCTGCGCCAGCACCCGAGGCTCGCCATACACCGGAATCTCTTGCTGCTGGCGGAAGTTGAAAGCCCGGACGTCGTCGAGGCCCGCCGTGTGGTCTTTGTGCTCGTGGGTGAAAAGCAGCGCGTCGAGCTGCGTGATGCGCGCGCGCAACATCTGCTGCCGAAAGTCGGGCCCGGTGTCGACCACTAGGCTGCGGCCGGCCACGGCCACGTGCACAGCCGTGCGCAGGCGGTGGTCGCGGTGGTCGAGCGAGCGGCAAACCGGGCACGTGCAGCCGATGATAGGCACGCCCGACGAAGTGCCAGTACCGAGAAAAGTAATAGTCAATGCGTTGGAGCTACAAAATCTGAATCATAAACCCATAAACACTGAAATGACTCCACAATTCAACAAATAGCAAAAAAGTGAAAAGCCGCGCCGATTTACGATTTACAATTCAAGATCTATAATCTCCACCTAGCTCACATATTGCTTCACTACGCGCACCAAGGCGTCGAAGTCCAAGGGTTTGGGCAGGTAGTCGGTTACGCCGGCTTCGCGGAACTGCTCCATCGAGTAGTTGTTGGCGTTGCCGGTGATGGCGATAACGGGCAGTTGGTTGATAGCGGGGTCGGCGTGGCGGCGGATAGCGCGGGTGCACTCCATGCCATCCATCACGGGAATATTGATGTCCATCAATACGCAGTCAACTGGGTTGGCTTCCAGCTGTTTGATGACTTCGCCGCCGTTGCGGGCCAGTACAATTTTGTATTTCTGTAGCTCTAATATCTTACGGGTTAGGTTGAGGATTACCGAACTGTCTTCGGCGATAAGCACGGTTTTGGTGCTGATTTCAGGGGGCATGGTGGACGGGCGAGGGAAGTGAAAAATGAAAGGCAAGAAAGAAATCAGCTGGAAATAGCGCCGGCCGGTGCGGCCGTGGCCAGGGTGTAAGCCGCTACGAACGCTGCAAAGTAATGCTGCAACAGGAGAAAGTTATCTTCTACGTCGGTGGCCGGGTTGGTTTTGAGCTGTGCTTCCAGCTCACGGGCCTGCGCGGCCACGGCCACGGCCCCTACGGTGGCAGCAGTGCCCTTAAGCTGGTGCAGAGGTGAAAGTAGGGCTATACCGTTGGCTTTGGTCGGAGCGGCGGCCAGCGGTGCAGCCTCGGCCAGTAGCTGCCCAGCTTCGTGCTCAAATTCGCGGTAGAGGTCGGCGGCAAACTCCGGCCCACCCAGCTCCTGGAGCTGTTGCAGCACGGTCGCGTCAAGGGCTGGTAACGCGTCGTGTGCGGGCGGGGCCGCAACGGACACGGGTTTGGGAGCCCGTACCACGGTTGCTTCCGGGGCTGCAGGGACTAGTTTCCGTGCCGGCAGTTCTAGCGCAGCGGTGCGGGCCTTGCGGGCAGGAGCAGGGCGGGGCCGCACCCAGCGGTGCAGCACCTCGTGCAGCCGCTGGGTTTTAACGGGCTTGCCCACGTAGTCGTCGAGGCCCTGGCGTATGAAACGGCTGGCGTCTTCCTGCATCGAGTAGGCGGTCATGGCCACCACGGGCGGGCACATCTTGCCAAGCCGGGCCCGGATTTCGCGGGTGGCGGTGATGCCGTCCATGTCGGGCATCTGGATGTCCATGAACACCAAATCGTAGCCTGGCCCCGGCGCGGTCGCCTGGGCGATGGCGTCGGGGCCGTCGACGGCCACGTCTACCTCGCAGCCCAGCTTTGAGAGCAGGCGCTGGCCCACCTTCTGGTTGATGGGGTTGTCGTCGACGAGCAGGATGCGGGGCGGTGTGCTAAACGTGGGGAGCGGCTCATCGGACTCGGGTAGCGGCACGGGCAACTCATCGACCTGCGCGGCGCGGCACTGGATGGTGAACCAGAAAACGCTGCCCTGGCCGGTGTCGGAAAACACCCCAATCTCGCCCCCCAGCAACTCGGCCAGCTGCCGGCTGATGGCCAGCCCCAGCCCGGTACCGCCGTAGGTTTTGCTCGACGTGGTGTCGAGCTGGGTGAAGTTGGTGAAGAGCCGGCTGGCGTCGTCGGGCGAAATGCCAATACCCGAATCTTGCACGGCGAAGCGCAGGGTGTGGTACTCGCCGTCGGTAGCTACCGACGAGACCACCACGCTTACCGTGCCTTCGTTGGTGAACTTGAGGGCGTTGGCCACCAGGTTGGAGAGAATTTGCAGGAGCCGGATTTCGTCCGTCACCACGTAGCGGGGCGTGTGGGGCGTGATGTGGTACGTGAAGGTGAGGCGCTTCTGCTCGGCTCGGTATAAAAATAGCGAACGGATGCGCTCCAGCACGGTTTTCAGCTCCAGGGCCCCTTCGTGCACGCGCATTTTGCCCGCCTGAATTTTGCTCAGGTCCAGGATGTCATTGAGAATAGTGAGCAGCGCGTCGCTGCTTTTGCGCAGCGTATCCACGTACTCGCGCTGCTCGTCCGTATCCACGGTCTGGTTCAGCAGGTCAATCATGCCGATGATACCGTTCATGGGCGTGCGCAACTCGTGGCTCATGTTGGCCAGAAACTGCGTTTTGGCTTCCAGCGCGGTTTCGGCCGTGTCCTTGGCGCGGCGCAGGTCGTCCTGGATTTGGTGCAGCTCGGTCACATCGCGGGCAATGCCCTCGCTGCCGGGGGGGCCCTGTACGGCCTGGCGGGCGTTGATGAGCACGCTCACCGGGTGGCCGGTGCGGTGGCGCATCCGGGTTTCAAAGTTGCGCAGCACGCCGCTGTGCTCTAGGCCGGACAAGCGGGCGATGGTATCGGTGTCGTAATAAAAATCGCGCACGGGCCGGCCCAGCACTTCGTGGGGCTCGTAGCCCAGCACGTCGCGCACCGAAGGGCTGACGATGGTGACCAGGCCTGTATTGTCGGTGCGGTAGTAAATGTCCTGGAACGACTCAAAGATGGAGCGGAACTTCACTTCCTGGGCTTCCAACGCCAGCTGGGCCCGCTTCTGCTCCGTGATGTCGTGGGCGATGGCCGAAATCTCTTCAAACGAGCCATCGCCGAGGTAGATTGGGTTCAGGTGAACCTCGATCCAAAGGTCGCGGCCGCGTAAATCGCGCAAGCGTACCTCGAAGCGCTGGGGCTGGCCGGTGTCGGCCAGCGCGTAGTGCTGCAAGAAAATTGCGCGGGCGTCTTCCTCCATGTGGGCCAGGTCGGCCGTGCGCAGGTCGATGCCTCGGGCTGCCGGCTGCCCATTGCGCCGCAAGAAGTAGGCCCCGTAGTTGCGGTTGAACGAGGCCAAGTGGCCCCGGCCGTCCACGGTCCACATCAAGTGCGAGCCACTTTCGAAAATGGCGTTCAGGCGGGCGTTCTGGCGCTGAATCTGCTCTTCGTTGCGCTTGCGCTCGATGGCCAGCGCCACTTGGTTCGAGATAAAGTGTAACACGTCCAGGTCGCCGGGCGCGTAGGCATCGGGGCGGTGGTAGTCCTGCACGGCCAGCACCCCGATAATGCGCTCGCCCACGCTCAGGGGCGAGGCGAGCATCACTTCGGGTAGCAGGCCGAACGTCGTGATGGTGCCGTTCTGCACCAATTCCTGCATCTCGGCGCGGGTGATGTAGCGCGGCTGCCCGCCGCGGATGACGTACTCCGACAAGCCCGACGAGAACGGCCGTGCAGCCCGGGCACGCGGCTGGGGGTGCTGGTCGACGTAATATGCAAACTGGAGCTCAGTGCGGGCGTCGTCGCAGAAGGCGATGAATAGGTTGCTGGTTTCAATAATTTTGCTCAGCTCGCGGTGGATGGCCCCGTACAGGGCAGGCAGGTCCTTGGCGCTAATGGCCAGGTTGGCGATGCTGTAGTATACTTTTTGCAGGCGCTCGGCCTTGATGCGGTCGGTAATGTCGTGCAGGATGGCGCGGCCCGTCACCGGCTGGCCCGGCTCGTGCACGGCGCTCAGGCTGCCAATTAAGTGCACCGGCTTGCCACTGCTGGTCAGGAATACGGTTTCGATTTTGTTCACCGGCTCGCCCTCGTAGAGGTTGCGCAACTGATAGAGCAGCTTGGCTTTGTAGTAGGGATGCACCACATCGGTGAGGGTGCGCTGGGTCAGGTCGCTGTCAGCGTAGCCCAGTTTCTCCTTCCAGGCCTTGTTCATAAAGAGCAAGGTGTTGTCGGCCCCAAGGTGCATGACCAGGTCTTGGGCGTTGTCGAGGAATTCCTGGAGTTGCGAGTTGTCGCCGGCGAGGGCCCGCTGGGTCACGCTGCGGTCGGTCATTTCCTGGCCCGCCAGCCAAATGCCCGTCACGCGGTCGTCGGCGTCGCGGGCGAAGCCGCCCTGCCAGCGTAGCAGGCGCGAGTACCCGGAGCGGGTAAGCAATGTCAACTCCAGGCCGTCGTCGAGTTGCCCACTCTGCAAATAGCCTTGGTATGCGTGCTCACGCAGGGCTCGCTCGCTGGGCGGCACGAACAGGCGGTGGAACGAGCGCCCCAGCACCTGCTCTCGTCCGTAGCCGGTGAGGGCCAGGAAAGAGGCGTTCACGTCCACGATTAGCCCTTGGCGGTCGGCCAGCACGTACGACTGCCCCAGCTGGTCAAACAGAGCAGGCAAGGGTGGAACGACGGGCGTCGGAAGCTGGACAAGAGAGGGTGACATAGAATAGTGAGGTACAAATAAGGCCGATGGGGCACTGCGCGAGCGGACGTAAATTTGCCCAAATTACTACTAAAAACATTATGCCGCTTGGTAAAAATAATTTGCCGCCGCGGCCATTGCCCTCAGGGCCTCAATTGCTCTTTGCTGCCACCTCCGACCTAGTGCACGACCAGCGCATGCAGCGCATCTGTGGTAGTTTGCAAAATGCTGGCTATCAAGTGTGTATTGTGGGCTGGGAACGACCGTTTTCAGGGCCTTTACCGGTGCAAGATTACCGGCAGCACCGCCTGCGTGGCTGGTTTCAAAAAGGCAAACTGTTCTACTTAGAATACAACCTGCGGCTGTTGTTTTATTTGTTGCGGCAGCGCGCCGCCGCCTGGTGCGCCGTTGACCTCGACACGGCCTTGCCGGTGTGGCTACGCGCCCGTCTGGGCGGCCAGCCATTTGTGTACGATGCCCACGAGTTGTTCACCGAATTGCCCGAGGTAGTGGGCCGGCCCGTTGTGCAACGGGCCTGGCGCTGGGTCGAGAGCTTCATAGTGCCCCGCGTCCAGCTGGCCTACACCGTAGGCCCAGCCTTGGCGCGGGTGTTTGCCGGGCGCTACGGCCGGCCGTTCGCGGTGGTGCGCAACGCGGCCCGCTTGCGGCCCCCCGCCGTGGCCCCCGTTGCGAAGGGTTACGTGCTGTACCAAGGCGTGCTGAACGTGGGCCGGGGCCTAGAAGGCCTGCTCGACGCCATGCCGCAAGTGCGGGGCCGCCTAGTGCTGTGCGGAGAGGGCGATTGCTCGGTGGCGCTGCGGGCGCAGGCCAACCGCTTGGGTCTGCTGGCGTCGGGGCAAGTTGAGTTCCGGGGCTACGTGCCGCCCGACGAGCTGCGCGCCGTCACGGCACAGGCCGCGGTGGGGGTGATGCTGCTCGAAAATCGTGGCCTGAGCTATTACTATTCGCTGGCCAACAAGTTTTTCGATTACGTCCACGCCGGTATTCCACAGGTGCTCATCGACTTCCCTGAGTATAGGGCCCTCAACGACGAGTTCGACGTGGCCGACCTGGTGCCTGACCTGGAACCCACGACCCTGGCCGCGGCCCTCAACCGCCTGCTGCCCGGCGGCGACGACGCCCGCCACCAGCAGCTGGTCGCCAACTGCTGCCGCGCCGCGCCGCACCTCAGCTGGCAGCACGAGGAAAAAGTGCTGGTGGGGCTTTACCGCGACTTGCTGGGGGCCCCGGCGCAACTGTAGCGCGGCCTTTCTAGTCTGCGTCGCTCGCTTCGTCCTGCCATAATCGCTGTACGATTCCCGGTCAGCGACGCGGACTACAAAGCCCGCGCTACGACCAAACTGACCTAGCTTTGCCGGTGGCATTTCACCACGATTTTCCATGCTGAAAAAACTATTGCCCGCCCTGCTGCTGGGTGCGGCGGGCTTTGGGGCTGGGGCCCTGGCGGCTCGCCCCGCCGCCGAGCCCGTCACTGTGCCGCTGCTGCGCGCCGCCCAGGAGCTGCTATGCCTGCATTTCACCGACGCCCAGCTCGACTCGGCGCGGGGCCCCATCGGGCGCAACCGCGCCAGCTACGAGGAGCTGCGTAAAATCAGTCTGTCCAACAGCGTGGCGCCCACGCTCGTGTTCGATCCGGTGCCGCTGCGCCTGCGCTTGGCCGCCCCCGCCGGCAAGCCGGGGCCCGACCGGATGGTCCCCATTGGTAAAATAAAAATACCCACCAACCGCGACGACTTGGCCTTTTATACCGTGCGGCAGCTGGGCGAACTACTGCGCACCAAGCAGGTATCGTCGGAAGAACTGACTGATTTTTTCCTGGCGCGGCTGCGCAAGTATTCGCCCAAGCTGGAGTGCGTCACGACCCTGACCGAAGAGCTGGCCCACCAGCAAGCCCGCGCCGCCGATGCCGAAATCAGGGCCGGCCACTACCGGGGCCCGTTGCACGGCATCCCGTTCGGTGTCAAAGACTTGTTCAGCACCAAAACCTATAAAACCACCTGGGGCTCGGTACCTTATAAAGAACAGATGCTCGACGAGGACGCGGCCGTGGTGACGCGCCTGCGCGACGCCGGGGCCGTGCTGGTGGCCAAGTTTACGCTGGGCGAGCTGGCAATGGGCGACGTGTGGTACGGCGACCAAACCCGCTCGCCGTGGGACGTCAAGCAGGGCTCGAGCGGCTCGTCGGCGGGGTCGGCGGCGGCGGTGGGGGCGGGGCTGGTGCCGTTTGCGCTGGGCACGGAAACACTGGGCTCCATCGTGAGCCCCGCCACGGCTTGCGGCGCCACTGGCCTGCGCCCCACCTTCGGGCAGGTGAGCCGGGCCGGCGCGATGGCCCTGAGCTGGAGCATGGACAAAGTGGGGCCCCTCACCCGCTCGGCCGAAGACTGCGCCCTGGTGTTCCGGGTGCTGCAAGGCGAAGACCCGCGCGACGTAGCCACGCTACTGCGCCCGCGCGCGGCCGGCGATTTCCGCTGTGCCTTCGACACCGACGTGAAGAAGCTGCGTGTGGGCTACCTCAAGGCCGATTTTGAGCAAAAATATCCGTCGCAGGGTACCGACCAAGCCACGCTGGACGTGCTGCGCAAGCTGGGCGTGGAGCTGGTGCCCCTCGACCTGCATAACCTGCCCGCCGGCGAGCTGACCTTCCTGCTCAGCGCCGAGGGCGCGGCGGCGTTCGACGACCTCACCCGCTCGGGGCGCGACGCGCTGATGGTGAACCAGGACTGCAACGCCTGGCCGACCACGTTTCGGGCCGCTCGCTTCGTGCCCGCCGTGGAATATATTCAGGCTCAGCGCGCGCGCCGGGTGCTGATTGAAGAAGTAGACAAGCGCCTGCTAGGGCTGGATGCCTACGTGGGCCCCTCATTCAACAGCCCCAGCCTGGTCGTCACCAACTTCACCGGGCATCCGGCTGTGGTAGTGCCCAACGGCATGCGGCCCAACGGCTTGCCTGCCACCATCACCTTCACTGGGCAGCTCTACGGCGAGGCCAAGCTGCTGGCTCTGGTCAAGGCGTACCAGGACGCTACCGACTTCGACGAGAAACACCCACCGCTGAATTTCTAGGTTTGCCCGAGCTACTGCCCGTTTCCATTCTCGCCCAGCTGGGGCCCACCGCCGCCGATCCGCGCCCCGTGCTGCTCGTCGTGGCCGGGCCCACGGCCGTGGGCAAAACGGCCCTGTGCGTGCAGCTGGCCCAGCACCTGGGTACCGAAATCGTATCGGCCGACTCGCGCCAGTTTTTCCGCGAGATGAGCATCGGCACGGCCAAGCCCACGCCCGCCGAAATGCAGGGCGTGCCGCACCATTTTATCGACAGCCACAGCGTTGCCGACGAGTACAGCGCCGGCCGTTTCGCTGCCGACGCGCTGGCTTTGCTCGACGAGCTATTCCGAAAGTACTCGCTGGTTGTCCTTACCGGCGGTTCGGGCCTCTACGTGCAGGCCGTGACCGACGGGCTGGACGAGCTGCCCAGCGTGCTGCCCGAAGTGCGGGCCCAACTCCACGCCGAGCTGACTTCCCACGGCCTGCCGCACCTTGTGGCCGAGCTGGCCGAAACCGACCCCGTGGC
>JANPOR010000194.1:0-5658 GCA_031428075.1 Hymenobacter sp.
AACAAAAGAGCCCTGGCATATATGCCAGGGCTATTTTGTTGTTACCGACTTTCAAACAGCGGCAACAGACTTACTGCAGTCCATCGTTCACAGCACGCAAAAAACTGCCAGGGCCCTATTCTACGCTTAGGGGCCGGGTGGCCGTGCCGACGGCCGTGGCCACAGCCACCAAATAACGGCCGGCGGGCAGGCCAGTCAGGTCGAGAGTAGCGGTGGTACCGGACACCGCCTGCTCGCGAAGGCGGCGGCCCAACAGGTCGCATACCGTGACGTGGGCCCCCGGGGCAAGCAGGCGCAGGGTGGCTTGCTGCCGGGCAGGGTTGGGGAAAAGCTCGAAGCTGATGGCGGCGGCGTTGCGGGTAGCGGAGGGCATGTAGGCCCGATTTTCGAGCACCAGGATGCGGTCGTCGGTTTCGGCGGGGGCCCCGCGTCCGTCGCGGTTGCTGGTGCCCACGTACACCTGGCCCTGGGGCGACACGCAGATGCTACGCAGCCGGCCGAACGTATTCAGAAACTCATTGTGGGCAATGATAGCACTTCCAGCCGCATTTAAGGACATCTGCACGAGGCGTTTGCCACCCAGGGCCACTAACAGCAGGCTGCCGCGCCAACCCGGAATGGCGGGGTGGTCATAGTATTTGAGGCCGGCCGGGGCAATGGTGGGCGTCCAGGTCATGAGGGGCTCGCGCACGTTGTTGGCCGTGCAAAATGTCATTTCGGCGGGTAGGTTGCAGAGGCCCTCTACGTTGGGCCAGCCGTAGTTGCGGCCGACTTCAATTTTATTGATTTCATCGTCGTTGTTGAGGCCGTGCTCCGAGGCGTAGATGTGGCCGTCGGCCAGCTGCACAATACCTTGCGGATTGCGATGGCCTAGCGTGTACACGTAGCTGCCAGGCGTGGGATTATCGGCCGGAATGGTGCCGTCGAGGTTCAAGCGCAGGATTTTGCCGTTGAGCGAGGCGCGGTTCTGGGCTTCGGAAGACTGTAGCGCATCGCCGGTGGTCATCAGAATGGTGTGGTCGGGCAGGATGAGCAGACGCGAGCCGCTGTGGTTGGTGGTAGCCACGATGCCGCCCAGCAGCACCAGCCCCCCCCCCAGCGTGCCGGCCGCGTACGTGAAGCGCACCAACTTTTCCTTCAGCACCCCCTGGTCGGTGTAGTTGTACACAACGTACACGTAGGGCTGGGTGGCAAAATCGGGGTGCAACGCCATGCCCAGCAGCCCGCTTTCGTTGTTCTGCGTTACATCGGCGATGGTGAGCAGCGGCAGCACCTCGCCGGTGGCGGGGTTCACGCGGCTGATGCGCCCGGCGCGCTCAGTGGCCCAGATGAAGTCGTCGGGGCCCCATACCAACTCCCAAAGCGTGGCCAAATTGGGCGTTAGGGCGGACACCGTGACCGTGGTTGTGCCCACCGGAAAAGTGGTCAGCGCCGGGCCCTGGGCACGCGCAACCGGCAGGCTTCCAGCCAGCAGCGCGCAAGACAGCATTTTCCTCATATGAACACGACGGCTCAGGCTACTTTTTAAAATAAAGTCTTCAAATGTAAATAAAATGCTTGTTATTCCGCTGCTGCCGCAAACGCCCGAAATGGCTCGCTATTGAATAATTGCCGGGCCGCTAGGGCGAACCGTACGGCGGCTCGTACCGCCACCGATGGCCGCGCCGGTTCACTTCGCCGGGCTGGTCCAGCGGCTGGTCCGCACCCGGAAGCGCCAAGGCAACCCGGCGGCTTCGGGGCCCGCGTAGGCCAGGCCCACGCGGGCGCTGGCCAGCACGTCGGCATCGGCCACGGGTTCGCCGTGGTCTTCAAACCAAAGCGCGTCGCCGTTCAGGGCCGTGCCGCTGAGGGCGGGGGTGATGCCCAGCGCCTGGCTGAGCACGCCGGGCCCGGCCGTAAGGGCCCGCACGGGGGCCCCCAGGCCACGACGGCGCAGCATTTCTTCGATCCCGACCAACGGCTCCACGGCCCGGATGAGCACGGCGTCGGGGTGGGCGGCGTCGTGGGTGGTGAGGTTGAACAGCGCATGCCGGTCGTACACGGTGTAGATGTAGGCATGGCCCCCGGGCTGGTACAGGCCCTGGGCTTGGCGGCGCTTGCGTTGCAAGTGCAGGGCCAGCGAGTGGTCGCCCTCGTGGCGATAGGCCTCGGTTTCGACCACCCGGCCGGCCGTAATTACTCCGTTAATATTGGTGTACAAGTGCTTGCCCAGCAGTTCGCGGGCGATTTGCAGCACGTCAGGCCGCTGGTAGAAATCTAAACCGAGCTTCATACGTCTATCATACGGCCTGCCCACCCCCGCGGCCGGCCCTACCACAAGCGGTACAGCAGCCCCACGCCCAACAGCAGCCGGCCCATTTCCCACGGCGCGATAGCGGCAGGCTCACCGTCGATGAGCAATGCGGCGCCGGCGGCGGGTAGGTCGAGGGCGGCCGCGCTACGGCTCAGCCAAAAGCCGCTGCGCTCGTCCAGGGCCAACTGCGTACGGGTGCGGGATCCCACCAGCCAGCCCAGGTCGGCCACCAACTCCGCCCGGCGACTCAGTTCCACGCCCAAGCCCAGCTTGGGTTGTAAGGCGCTGGTCCGGGTTTGGAGGCTCAGGCCCAGCTCGTCGGCTTTGAGACGGATGCCGGCCACGCGCAGGCCGGCGTCGGGGTTGTGGTAGGGCCCCAGGCCGCGGGCCACGGTCTGGCGAAAGTACATCAGCCCCACCCGGATAAAAACGGGCCGCCGGCGCGGGTTAAAGTTATATTCATAGGCCAAGCCAGCCTCCCAGCCGTCGCCGGCCAGCGGCGGGTAAACACTTCGAGTGGCCAGGCCCACCGACAATCCTTTCGCCACCTCGTACGCGTAGCAGATGCTTGACCAATACGCTGCGCCCTGCGCCCGCAGGGCCCCCGACCCCAGCGCTTGAAACCCCGAGCCCGCTGGCGCGAACCCTACCTGCACCACGGCCCCCGGCACCACGAGCGGCAGCGTACCCAGCCCAAAACCATAGCGCAGCCGGCTACGGCGAGCCGGCGGGGCAGCTGTCAGAGGCCCTGCGTCGGGTGGAGTTTTGGGCACAACCGCAACGGCAGCGCGCAGCGCACGTTGCACCGTCACGGGAGGAACAAGCACGTTTTGGCGCTGCCAAAACGCCGAGTCGTAGGGTACGCTGTTTTCAAGAAATACGTCGTGGAACTGCGCCCGCACCGGGTAGGCCGGCCGTGGGGCCTGAGCTGTATCGATGGCCGTGGTTAAGTACTCGCCCAAGTGGCGCACGAGGCCCCCCCGGCCGTTCAGGAAACGACCTTTGGTACGGTACCACACACTTTTCAGGTGCCAACGCCCGCCGTAGGGCTGGTAGTCGACACGGTAGGCGCGCTCCTCGGCCACTACGCCCACCAAGTGCTCGCGCCGGATGCCGGCCGGGGTGCGGTGCCACTCGGCCCGTAAAAAAGCGTAGCTGTCCTCGGCGATGTACACCTGACCCGCGAAATCGGCCCGATCCGCCCGCCCCGACTTGGGAGCGAATACAACAACGTACACCAGCCGGCCCCGGAACGCGGTTTGCCCCATCAGGTGGTAGTCGTAGTCGCGGAAGTGGGCCGGGTCGATGAACGCCGTGCGGCGGTGCACGAAATCGAAGCGGTGCGGAATGAAGGGCCCCGCATACCAGCCGTGGTCGGCCGCGGGGGGAGCCCTCAAGTCCAGCTTGCGTGACTCCTGAATCTGGACGTCGCCGTCGTCGCCCGGATGCTGGTAGCCTGCTTTGCGCACCGTCAGCATGCCCTCGGCAAAGTACTGGTACTGGCTGCTGTCGCTCAGCACGTTATCGGCCTCCCGGTAGAAGCCCGTGAGCCGGGTGGGCCGGGTAGGATAGTTGCGCGGAATGCGCGCCACTGCCTCCCGAACGATGCCCGTCACGGAGCTGGTCACCACAACTTCGCCCAACGCGGCAGGGCTGATTTGCAAGCGGATGCGCAGCTCGGGGCCCGGCAGCGGCGGCAACACCTGCGCGTACTTCCGATAGCCCAGCAAGGCCACTTCCAGCGCTTCGTGCTGGTATGTCGCCGGAATAACAAGTACGAACGCTCCATCGGCATTAGTGCTGGTCCCGATGCGGTTATTGGCTACCCCCACCTGCGCGCTGGGCACCGGCTGGCCCGTTTCGGCGTCCAGCACCCGGCCCCGCAAGACAGCTGACTCCTGAGCCATGGCCGGCCCGGCGACCAGCAATAAAAACCAGAAGACGAGGCCGCGCATACCCATCAAGCAAAAAAGCATATTTTTTGCGCCAATGGGGCCCTAGAGCGAATTTTGTCGTCCATGGCGCTGCCTGGTTAGCGCAGAACAAAGCGAGCAGCAAGGGCAACAGGACCCACACCACTGCGCAAGTTTACGCGTTGCCGACTAGTTTATTGGCCACCAGGTACTCGGCAATCTGCACGGCGTTGGTGGCCGCGCCTTTGCGCAGGTTGTCGGCCACTACCCACATATTTAGAGTGCAGCCTTGGGTTTCGTCGCGGCGCAGCCGGCCTACCAGTACGGCGTCGCGGCCGTGGCTGTCTTTGGGCATAGGGTACACGTTACGAGCCGGGTCGTCGACCAGTTCCACGCCGGCAGTATGGCGCAAGATGGCGCGCACCTCGGCCATGGCGAACTCCTTGTGGAACTGCACGTTGATGGATTCGGAGTGGCCGCCCATCACGGGAATGCGCACGCAGGTGGCCGTGACCTGGATGCTGTTGTCGCCCATTATTTTTTTGGTCTCGTTCACCATTTTCATTTCCTCCTTAGTGTAGCCGTTAGGCTCGAATACGTCGATGTGGGGCAGCACGTTCAGGTCGATGGGGTGCGGGTAAGCGGGGTTACTGGCGGTTTGACCGGCGCGCTCTTCAAGGAGCTGGTCAACGGCTCTTTTGCCGGTGCCAGTCACGCTCTGGTAGGTGCTCACTACGAGGCGATGGATGCCGTAGGCTTTATGCAGATCGTTCAGGGCCACCACCATCTGAATGGTTGAGCAGTTGGGATTAGCAATGATTTTATCGTCGGCCGTCAGGGTGTCAGCATTGATTTCGGGCACAACGAGCTTCTTGGTGGGATCCATGCGCCAAGCCGAGGAATTGTCGACCACAGTAGTACCCACGTCGGCAAAGCGCGGGGCGTGCTCCTTGGAAACCGAACCCCCGGCCGAGAAAATGGCGATGTCGGGCCGTGCCGCGACAGCCTCGTCCATGCTCAGCACCGGATAGTCTTTGCCCCGAAAATGCACCACCTGGCCCACCGATTTGGCCGAAGCCACGGGCAGCAGTTCGGTGAGGGGAAATTGGCGTTCGGCCAGCACTTTCAGCAGTTCGGTACCCACCAGACCGGTGGCACCCACAATGGCAAGTTTCATAGAAATAGTCAGGGGGTTAGAGCGCGGCCACTAAGGTTTGCCCGGAGACAAAGGTCGCAAGGAAGCCGACAACTACCACGCGACGGCCCTTACTAACGGGGCCCGTGAAAGCACATCGGCCAATTCGTTTCAGGCAAAAAATATTAATTTTTATCAATTTTAAATTGAATTATTTATATTTAGTAATATTTTTTTGTATAAGGTGTTTAGGCTACCCTACGGGGCGGCCGGGGCAGACGTAGCCCATGAATGCAGAAAGCCGCTTCCAGCCGGTG
>JANPOR010000195.1:0-8461 GCA_031428075.1 Hymenobacter sp.
CGAAGCCGGTGAGATGCTTCGGCCAGCCCAGTATGACGTGCTATTGGAATAAATTCTAGGGCCCTGGTATCAGTTGGCAGGGGCCAGGCCGGTGAGCACCGAGTTGGTCCACTGCGCGGCGGCGGTGAGGTCAGCCGACTCGTGCGGGTGAGCTTCGGCGACCACGGGCAGCACCAGCACCGGCACGGGGCACTCAGCCAGCAGCCGGCCCGTGACGCTGTGGTGAAACAGCGCGCTCAAGTAGCTGCGCTCGCGGGCCAGCACAATCACCAAGTCGGCGTGGGTGTCCTGCACCGCCGCGAGCAGGCCCGCGGCGTAGTCGTTGTTTTCGTAGCCCCGCAGTTCGGGAGTGGCCAGGCCTTTCACCAGGCCACTTAGCTGCACGGCCCGCAGTGCGGCGCTACAGCCTTCGTCGTCTTCCACCCCGCTCGATACGTGGGCTATCACGAGTTCAGCGCCGGGCAGGGCCAGCAGTTGTCGCAGGACGTCAGTCTCAGTAGCCAGGGCAAACGGCTCCCGGTCGGCGGCAATCAAGATGCGGCGCGGAGGCTGGTCGGCCGGGGCAGTGGGCGGCACCACCAGCAGCGGGAAGTGCCCGGCCCGCAGCAGCTCGGCGCAGTCGTTGGCTACGCTGATATCCGCCCGTGCCCGGTCGGGCTGACTGAGCACGAACAAGGCCGGGCGGTAGCGGGCAGCCAGGTCCTGGGCCACGACGGGCAGCAGATCGGTGGCTACTTCCACGGTGGGTTGGGTGTGCAGCTCCTCGGCCAGCCGGTACAGTGCCGCCGCGGTTTCGATTTCGCGGCCCAGCTCCTCCCGGCGGAAGCTCTCGGCCATCAGCTCATACGGGTCGGCCATGGATGCCCGCTTGACGTGCAGAAGCACCAGCTTGCCGTGCAGGGCTTCGGTTAAATTATTGCCGTAGAGAACGGTGTGACGGGCGGTGGGGTAAAATCCGGCGAAAACGATGAGGGTGAGCGGCATGGTCGGGGAGTTTTGATAAAAGTGGCAACTGGTGAATTAATCCATCAACTCATCGGGGGCAGCTCTGGGGCCTCAACGGGCACCAGCAGCACGGGCACTTGGCTGTGGCGGAGTACCTGCGCCGTTACGCTGCGACGAAACCGCCGTTCCAGGAAGCTGCGCGGGCGGGCCAGGAGCACGAGCAAGTCGGCTTGGGTGTCGTCGATGGCTTGCAGCACGCCCATGCCCGGCGCCACATGGCACCCTTCGTACAGGTCGAGGGCGGTGCCTGGCGGCAGGAGCCCGCTCGTCAGCAAGTTGCTCGGGGCCATGTTGCCGGGCGTGGCCAGCTGCGCGTGGTGGGCCCTGACGTGCGCCACCGTGAACGCCGCTCCCCAGGCAGCCAGCAGCGGGGCCAAGGCCAGCGCCGCGGCCGTGGGCGTGAACGGCTCGCCGTCCACGGCCACCAGCACCCGGCGTGGGGCGCGCGGCACGGGCCCCGCTTCCGGCACCAGCAGCAGGGGCTCGTGGGTACCTCGCAGCACGGGCAGCACCTGGTTATGCAGTATCCGGTCGAGCAGGTTGTGCTCGGGGCTCAGGCCCATGGCCAGCAACAGCGGGTGGTGCAGGCGTACGGCTTCTTCCACGGCGGCGGGCATGGGCTCAATCGACACCGTTACGTCCGCCGGCACCGGCAGCCGCCGGGCCACGGCCCGCAGCGCCGCCGCGGTGTCGGCTTGGTTGCGTTCGAGCTGCGCGAGGGTCACGGCCGCCAGCTCCAGCTCCAGCACGGGGTCGTGGTAAAAATGCAGCAAGGTCAGGCGGGCGTGCAACGGGGCACCCAGCACGGCCGCGTACTGCGCTGCCCGTTCCGTGCTGGCAGACAAATCGGCGAGGATCAAAATGGAAGGAGTCATGGCGAGAAAGCTGCGGGCAAGGCCCAAATGAGGGTTGAGGTAAATGCATGAGCCGGTGGACCGGGACGAGCCCTGCCGTTAATCTTCGCCGGGCAAAAGCAGAACCGGGATGGAGCTTTCCTGGATGAGCTGCGCCGTCACGCTCTCGTGGAATAGGTTGCCCAGCAGGCTGTGGCGCCGGACGACCACCACCAGCAGATCGGCCTCCTGACGGGCCGCTTCTGCCAGCACCCCACTCACTACCGTCGAATGGTATACTTCGTGTAAACGATTCTCGGCAAAGGTGTTGGCCAGGCCATTCGCCCGCACCGATTCTAGCACGTTGCCCGCACCGGGCAGGGCGTGTTCGTCGTCGGTTACGTACACCGCATCGAGGGTGGCGTGGGTGGCTTGCAGCAGCCGGCTCAATACTTCCTGGTGGTCCCGGTTGTTGAAGGAGAAGGGCTGCCCGTCCACGGCCAGCAGGAAGTGGCGGGGCGGAAACTTGTCCCAGCCCACCGCGGGCACTAACAGGAGCGGATGCGGCGCGTGGCGCAACAAGTCCATCACCACGTTGGTCAGCAACTCCGCTGGTTCGGTGGCAGCACTCGGCCGGCCCAGCACCATGAATAAGGGGTGGTGGCGGCGCACGGCCTCGGTCACGGCTTCGGGCAGCAAGCCTTCCGCCACGTCCACCTCGGTGGGCACGGGCTGCTCGGCGGCTAGGCGCAACAGCGCCTGGCCGGTTGTCCGCTCGCCCCGCGGGGTGTGCCGGGCGCCGAATCCTTGCGGCACGGGTAGCCCGTCGTAGCGCGTGTGCAGCAGTACGAGCTGCGCGTTCAGCGGCACGGCCAGTCCGGCCGCGTACGACAGAGCGCGGTTGGTGACGGCGAAAAAGTCAGTCAGGACAACAAGGGAGGGCGACACGGCAAGGAGGAAAAGGCGAAAAAAAGGATTGCCACCAGGTTCAGGTCCCCAGCTAGGGCAGAAAATGCTTGCTTTCAGCGGCAGGCAAAGTGCTGCTGGTCAAGTTTGGGGAGGCGTACTTCCAGTCATCCCGCGCCATGCTGGTATCGGCCTCCTGGGCGCACTGCCGGGCACCCGCGCTGATGGCCCAGGCGGCTTCTCCCGCCGCGTGGTCGGCGCGGCGCCGGCCGCGGCCGTCCGGGTTAGGCGGGAATTCATGGCTAGTGAGCGATGCGCGGCTGACGGGTGGGGCAGGTGTCAGCACGCGCAGGTGGTTGTTTACTTTCCGGGAGCCGGCCTCGTGTGCGGCCTGCGCCGCGTGCTGGCGATCCAATTGGCCTTGGGGCGCGTTCATGGGAGCGTATTGAAGGAGTCGGGATTTACATCCGCAAAAATCCGTCAGTCTTGGAGGCCACGCCCTGACAAGAATGGCCTTATCAAAATGACTTTTGTCAGGTTTACCCAAAAGTGAGGGGTGCTCCGGTAGGGGGGCGGGCGCAACCCCGGCCCGTTATAAAACGCGAGGTAATGGACCTGCTTAGCGCGGGTTCGGTGTACGTAGGGGCGGGGATGGCCCCCGCCCGTCATTGCCCGAAATCGGTGTACCGGCGCGACCAACGGGCGGGGGTCAGCCCCGCCCTTCAGTGGGTGCCTATCTGCCGACGCAGACGCCGCGCTAAGGTGCGATGGGCCGGCAGGGTTGAGCAGGCAGTGTTTTCCAGGCTCGTCAGCGAAGGCTCCGTCGTGGGCTGCGTCACGGGCTGCTTACCTTTCAGGCAGCACCGGCACGGCCACATCGTTGCCTAGCGGAAGGGGCTCGTGTAGGCGGGTGGCCGCATCCCGTCTCGCGGCCCGGGCAAGACCGCGGGTGGTAGCTTTCCGCCGATTGCGCTGGTTTTCCTGCGCGAATACCTGCAGCAGCACGCCGAGGTAGGACAGCAGCAGGGGGCCAATCACCAGGCCCAGGATGCCGAACACGCCGATGCCGAGCGTTACGCCCGCCAGGGTCACCAGTGGGTGAATGTCGCCGATGCGGCGGGCCAGCACGATGCGCAGCAAGTTGTCCACGTTCATCACCACGAAGGCCCCGACTAGCAGGATGCCCACCCCTTGCCCCATGGCCCCCTGCGAAAATTGATACAAGGCCGCCGGGCCCCACACCAGGGGCGTGCCCAGCACGGGCAGGAAAGCCAGAAAGAACCCGATGGCGCCCCAAAATACCGGGTCGGGCACGTCAAAAATTGCCAGCGTGAGGCCCGTGAACAGGCCCTGCACCGCAGAAATGAGCACCTGCCCCAGCACGTTGGCGTGCACGTTGTTTTCCAGCGCGTCTTGGAGCTTGGCCAGCGTAGCCGTCCGAAACGGTAGGTAGCGGCGCAGGCTGCTCAGAAAGGCCTCTTCCTGCACAAACAGAAAGTACAAGGTGAAGAGCATCAGTCCAATGACCACGAGGAAATTCAGGACGCTGCTGGCTAGCGTGGGTAGCCAGTTGCTGATGCGCCTGGCCACTTGCCCCAGCGCCGCCCGCACGTTGGGCTCGCTGGTGAACGAATAGCCTAATCGTTGCTCCAGCCGGTGCACCACGGTCAGGGCTTGGTCGGTATACTGTCCGATATGGCGCAGGCGCTCCACTAGCATGGCGCTCAGGGCATAAAACGGAATCACCAGCACCACCACCGTGAAAAGTAGCAGCAGCCCCGCTACCAACTGCCGGTTCCAGCCGCGCCGGACCAGTGCCCGGTTCCAGGGCCGCAGGGTCACGTAGAGGATGCCCGCCCCGAGAAAAGCTGACACGTAGCTGGCCAGTCCAAAGAGCGTGAGCGCGCCCAGCAGCACCAGCACCACAATGAGGAGCACGTGCCGCTGGTGCGGCGTAAAAATGTTATCGGAGGGGACGGCCATGGACTTGCAGATGGTTCGTGCGAGGGTAAAATGCTGGCAAGGGGTGGGTTATCAGCGCCTCGTTCAGGGGTTGGCAGACACCTGACCATCCATCTTTTTACTCCAGGTAATAGTGCCGGAGGCGGTTCAGCTGCGCATCCAGTTCGTACACCAGCGGCACCCCGGTCGGAATATCCAGTACCGCTACTTCCGCGTCATCCAGGTGATCAATGTATTGCACCAGGGCCCGCAGGCTGTTGCCGTGCGCGCAGACCACGACTTTCTTGTTGTGCTGCAGCGCCCGCATGATGTGCTCCAGCCAGAAAGGCAGCACCCGGGCCATCGTTTCGCTCAGGTTCTCCGTCAGCGGCAGCTCCCGGTGGGTCAGACCGCCGTAGCGGGCATCGTGGCCAGGAAAGCGCGGGTCATCAGCGGTTAAGGCGGGCGGGTGCTCATTCGGATCGCGCCGCCACTTCTGCACCTGCTGCTCCCCGTATTTGGCCGCGGTTTCGGCCTTGTTCAGGCCCTGCAGGTCGCCGTAAAACCGCTCGTTTAAGCGCCACGATTTCTCCACCGGAATCCAGAGCAAGTCCATCTCCTCCAGCACGATGTCCAGGGTTTTGATGGCCCGTTTCAGCACCGAGGTAAATCCCACATCAAACGTGTAGCCGTGCTCGCGTAGCAGCTGGCCGGCGTGCACCGCTTGTTGGGCCCCTTCGGCGGACAGGTCCACGTCAGTCCAGCCAGTGAAGCGGTTTTCCTGGTTCCATACGCTCTGGCCGTGGCGCAGCAGCACTAATTTTTGCATTCAGCAAGGACAGAAGGTTTGCGAAAAGACTGGTTTACAACTCGTGCTCGGCGGTGTGGCCCTGGCCCCCCGCGTCGAAGCAGGCCATGGCGGCGGCAATATCGGCCAAGGCCTCCGGATGAGGTAAGCCTATGGGCCCATTAACATTACATGGTTGAAGGTTAATGGGCGAGTGAACGTCTTGTCGCGCAACTCGTCTCAGCGAAGGAGCACCACTTTCAACGACGTAAGGTTAGGGGAAGGTGCCAGCCAAACGCATGACATAAATCAGGACAATACCCGATCTTTAGCAGTGTGCCCCGAGGCGTTAAAGCCGGATCTTTCCGCAGGTTTCACATTATGCCCGGTTCGGCCGCGGGCTAACCCCAGCGGTTGGCTCCGTGACGGGTGCTTCCGTATTCAAGCAGGGCCGCGGCTGCCTCATTTTCATCCCCCCCCACCTCCCCCCCTGATCTTATACCTTTTGTTTCATTTGGTAACCAAAACGCGCCTCACCTCAACGTAGACTACATCGTGAGCCTGGAACTGGTGGAGGGCTCCAACAAGTTGCCGGCGGTTCACGTCCGGGCCTCGCGGGCCGAAGCTGACCTGACCACTCCCTCCGCCACCAAGGTGGCGGTCCATGATTTGATTGCCGCCATCGTCGACTACAGTTTGACCAGCACGGCCACCTCCTTCGAACTCGTAGCCACGGCCGCCGCCAAACCAAAGCTGCTTTCCTTCGCCAGGTTTGAAGCCGGCGCGCCCTACAAGGTGGGCGAACAGAATTAAGGCCTGGTAGCTGGCTTTTTTCCCTCGCAACGCAAATACCTGGGCCCAGCTACGCGAATGCTGTCTTTCATCTGCAAGGCATACCGTAGACTATAACTTTTCTATTCGCTAGTCCTTTAATGGAGCGTCTCCCTGCACTCTTGCTTGCTGGCGCATTGTGATTGGGCCGAAACCAGGTTGCCACAACCTACCGCACCCGGTTTGCTGTGGAGGGCCCCAAGTCGAGGGGCCCATTATGCTCGGGCCGGTGGCCCCGAGTGCCAAGGAACTGCCGCGCTGGCATAAGCGGTGAGCAGTTGCTGTTTGGTGGTAGCTTGCATTGCCGAGGCAGCAGTGGCTGACTACCTTGTCACTGCGAGTCTGGTAAAGGTTGCGGGTGCCCCATCAGTCAGCTGGCAGAGCCTAGCAACTACTTCTGCAACCTGCTGTTGCTTACCTGAAATCTCCACCACGCGATACTTATGAACCTGTTCAGCAACACTTGGCATTTAAACTGCGCATTTGCCTTAAGCTCTGGCCTGCTGGCCTTTCCAGCGGTCTCCTATGGTCAGGCGCTGGCGCACAAAGTGGGGAAGGTCCATGCCGAGCAGGTAGAGATAGGTTACGAAACTTTTGGCGAAAGCGGTACCGCGTTGCCGATGCTGGTCGTAAACGGGGGCCCCGGCCTGTCCCATGCCTACCTGCTGCCAACCGACGTGTGGAAACAGCTTGCCCAAAAGCGTCGGGTGATTTTTTATGACCAGCGGGGAACCGGTGCATCGAAGCCGCTGGCACCGGGGGCACCCCAAACCATGGACGCTCAGATAGCCGATCTAGAGGCTGTACGGAAGGGGTTGGGGCTGACCAAATTTATCTTAGTCGGCGATTCCTACGGCGGACTGCTCAGCATTGCTTATGCCAGCGCCCACCCCGATCATATCGCGAAGCTAGTGCTTTCGGATGCGGCGGGAAGTAATCTCAACGACATCGTCCATCTGTTTGACCAAGTTTTTCCCGATGCCATGGAAAAGGAGAAGCAGGAGGAAAAGCAGCACACGGTCATGACCCAAGAAGTAGCGGATGAGACAATGCGCAATCACTTTAAGCTGATATTTTATTCCCCCGAACAACGCGACCTGTACTTTAAAAAGCTAGGCCCTATCCGCACCTTAGGCTTTGATGTGGCCGTGTCGGAGGCCGTGACAAAAGATGCTTCACAGATGGATTACACCCCGAAGCTGGCCGGCTTCAAGTTTCCGACCCTGGTCATCACCGGTCGGTACGACATGAACGTGGCACCGCTCACTGCTTGGCGTTTAAAGCAGGCAATTCCCGGCGCCCAACTGGTGTTTTTTGAGAAGAGCAGCCACTTTCCCTGGTTCGAAGAACCAGCGAAATACCGAACCGTGGTGGAGCAGTTTTTGGACGGACCAAACTAACGTGGGCTGAATACCAATGCATTTGTATACCGGTGCCACGTAAGTAAAATTGGCGCGGCCAGTTTCATCGGCATTCGGGTCCTTATTGGTTCTTAGGAGGAAACTTCATGCTGGAAGCGGACACGGGGGTTGTCGGAGTTAAGACGTAGTAGCCCACGGGCCTGTCAAGTGTCCTGTTCTCAGGACCTATCCTCTGCTTTGACGAGCCTTGCGATTTGCAGCGTTGCCGGGCCGTTCGTCGCAGGGTTTATCGCATCACCAAGTGTCGGGCTTTCACAGGACGGATTGCTTCGCTTTGCTCGCAATGACACGTTTCGTTGGTTATTCCTTTAGAACTAGAAAGTCAGGCCGAGCAGCACGGTCACGGCGGCATTGGTGCGGCGCGGCGTCTTGTCCTGGACGTACGCCGACTTTTGGTCCACGAACTGCTTGCCTTCGGCCCGCAGAGTTACGCGGGGCACGGGGCTGTAATCAAATCCCAGCGAGTAGTCCACGGTGTTGAGCTCCCCCCGCGGGTGCTCACCAGCACGGCGGCCGGGTCGTGCGAAGTACTCAGGTTGCCGCCGATGCTGGCCCAGCCGTATACCTTGAATCGGCTTTTGCGCTTGGCCAGGCCCAGCGCTTCGTAGAGCGGGTAGCCCGGCACTTCGCCCGAAACACCGATGATCGGGGCCCCGTCCCACTCCGAGCCGGGAAAAGGGGGCGAAGCCAGCGGCGAGGGCAGGTTGCGCCCGTTCGTGCCGTCCACGGTTGGCAGC
>JANPOR010000196.1:0-2554 GCA_031428075.1 Hymenobacter sp.
TATTGAATTAAGCTTTACAGGGCGTTTTCCTGCTGAGCAAAGTGCAAGCGACGGGACTCATACCGAAGTGTATTCTAGCTATGCTTATGCGGCTTCATTTCTGATGCGCCAAAGTATTCTGCATCCAGCTCGCTCTACACCTTGGAACATAGACGTTGTTGGCGGCTTCGTCATTCTGAAAGGCGTGCAACGGGTAGTGGATTATTACCAAAATAGTGGTACTCAATATGAAGCCGGCAGTTCAGCGGCCGGTATAGATGATGCACAATTTGCGCTGGGATTGGGGGTCCGCCACCGCCTTGGCCTGCACTGGCAACTGACTGGTGACGTGCAAGGACAGGTTTCACTCATTAGCAGCGTTGCTAACAGCGCTTTAGGTACTCACCTTGAACAGTTTGGAGCAGGTGCTTCGGTGGGGATTCGCTACTCCCTTTGGCGCAGAGGAAAGTAGCCTGTAACAGCGTAGTTGGCCCCGGCGACTGCATCTTTGCCTGATTAGCGAAAAGACCCAACTGTTGCCCATGATTCCCAAATTGCGCGTGGCCCGGCCCACTAATAACCTGGCGCCGCTGCAACGGTTTTACTGCGAAGGCTTGGGCATGCAGCGCTTGGCCGGCTTCGCGGGGCACAACGGCTTCGATGGCGTGATGCTGGGGCACCCCGGGGCCCCGTACCATTTAGAATTTACTTGCGAAGCCGGCCAAATTGTGCCTTCTGCGCCCACCGCCGAACATTTGCTCGTTTTATATTTCCCGGAGGTGGCCGAGTGGCAAGCGGCCGTGGCCCGGCTCGAAGCGGCGGGCTACGCCGCAATACCTGCGCACAACCCGTACTGGAACGAGCGGGGCCGCACCTTTGCCGACCCCGATGGCTACCATGTGGTGTTGCAGCAAGCCGTTTGGGACTTGTAATTGGTACAAAAAAATACGCATGACTACCCAACCCGAAACCGAACCCATTCGCCTTACCCAGTACAGCCACGGGGCGGGCTGCGGCTGCAAAATATCGCCGGCTGTGCTCGATAAAATCCTGCACAGTAGCCTGCCCCAGCCCAATTACCCCGATCTGCTGGTGGGTAACGGCACCCGCGACGACGCCGCCGTGTACCGCTTGCCGGGCCAGCCAGGCCAGTGCGTCATCAGCACCACCGATTTTTTCATGCCCATCGTCGACGATCCTTACGACTTCGGGCGCATCGCCTCGGCCAACGCCATTTCCGACGTGTACGCCATGGGCGGGCGGCCCATTCTGGCCATCGCCGTGCTGGGCTGGCCCATTGGCAAGCTCGCGCCCGAGGTGGCGGCCCTGGTGACCGAAGGGGCCCGGGCCATCTGTGCCGAGGCGGGCATTCCGCTGGCCGGGGGCCATAGCATCGACGCGCCGGAGCCCATTTTTGGGCTGGCCGTGACGGGCCTTGTGGCCGAAAAAGACCTCAAGCGCAACGACACGGCCACGGCCGGCTGCCGCCTCTACCTCACCAAGCCGCTGGGCGTGGGGATGTTGACCACGGCCCAGAAGCAAGGCATTCTGCGGCCCGAAGACGCCGACGTGGCGCCGGCCCAAATGCGCCAGCTCAATAAAATCGGGGCCGAGCTGAGCCCGTTGCCCCAGGTGCAGGCCCTCACCGATGTTACGGGCTTCGGCCTGTTGGGCCACCTCGTCGAGGTATGCGAGGGTAGTGGCGTGCAAGCAGTGCTTGATTTTGCCAAAGTGCCGCGCCTGGCCGCCGCCGAAACCTACCGCCAGCAGGGGGCCGTGCCCGGTGGCACCGCCCGCAACTATGCCAGCTACGGCCATAAGGTGTCGGGTATTGGAGGGCCCCTCACCGACGAGCAACAGCAGTGGCTTTGCGACCCCCAAACCTCGGGCGGCCTGCTTGTGTGCGTGACGCCCGCCGGTGAGGAAGCGGCCCAAGCCATTTTTCGGCAGCACGGCCTGGCCCTCGAAAGCTTTGGCGAACTGGTGGCGCACCGCGCCGGCGAGCCGTGGATCGTGGTGCGCTAAGGGCCCCTGCGTCGGTAGTGGCGCGCCTGGCCCCCACGCCCAGCGGCTACCTGCACCTCGGCAACGCCGTGAACTTCGTGCTCACCTGGCTGCTCACGCGCCGGGCGGGCGGCACGCTGCACCTGCGCATCGACGACCTCGACCGCGCCCGCTTGCGCCGGCCGTACCTCGATAATGTTTTCCGGGTGATCGACTGGCTAGGCATCGACTACGACCAGGGGCCCAGCGGACCCGACGACTTCTTGCGCCACCATTCGCAGCTGCTGCACTTGCCCGAATACAACGCTGTGTTGCGCCGCTTGGCCCAGCGGCCGGGCCTTGTGCAGGCCAGCCGTCGCAGTCGCACCGGGGCCCCCGCCGCGCCCGTGCCGCTGGCATCGCCCGGCGCGGCTTGGTGGGCCCTGGTGCCGCCGGGTACCGTCGGCCGCTGGTCCGACACCGGGCAGGGCCCCATGCAAGTGCTGCTGGCCGAGGAGATGCCCAATTTTATCATCCGTAAAAAAGATGGCGTGGCGGCCTATCAAGTCGCTTCGGTGGTCGATGATTTGCG
>JANPOR010000197.1:0-3094 GCA_031428075.1 Hymenobacter sp.
CTTGCCTGACATCAAAAGTTTTAAATCAGACGGGCAGTTCTATTCCGGTTCACAGCAACAAATTATGCTAAACTACATGGCCGCAAAACATGAAGTCAAGGCCTGGTACACAAAAGATAGATTAAGCAAGTTGCTTAAATATATTAATTCAGGTAAGACATTTGAAGAGGCTTTTGAGCAATCAATCTAATTCGCTGTTGGGTTTGCTGTCAGGAGAGTATCAAAAAGTGTGGAGCAGCCGCTTTTACCAAGCGCTTCGCCGTTACCGGTGGAACTCCTGCCGATGACCTCTTCACCTGACTGCCCCACACTTCTTGATGCTCTCCCTTAAACCACTGCCGTATGTTTCAGAAATCTCGTTGGCCCTTTGTAGCGGCTCTGTTACTGCTGTGCGCGGCCTACTCGTGGCCCGCTGCACCGGGGGTAGCGTGGTTTCCCTTCAAGTGGTACGGAGAGAAGATAGATGGAAAGTATTTCGACAAGCTGGCTATTTGCCTGCCGGTGCGGGTGCAGGAGTTACGGGGCAATTTTATCGCCCAGTTTGACCTGGGTAGCGACGCGACGGTACTCTACGAGGAGGCCCTCAAAAACTACTTCGCCTCGCACCGGCAGCTCTATGCGCTACTTGATACCACGCAGCGGGGCACCACCGACTCGGGCAACCATAACTATGCCACGCGGGGGCTACCCCTGCACCTAGGCAACCTCGTCATTGCGCACCCCCGGCTACTGGCTGGGCAGGGCGATGTGGTAGCCCCTGACTCGCTTTATTCGGCCTCCGAGAAGCTGGTGGGCACCATTGGGGCCGATTTTCTGAAGGATAAAGTGCTCGTGATTGACTTCCCGGGCCGGCGCATGGCCGTGCTTGACTCGGTTGATGCCGCCTGGCGGGCACGCACCACCTTTGTGACGGCCCGCGTCCGCGAAAACCGCTTCCAAATTCCGCTCACGATAAACAAGCACACCTATTGGGCCCTGTTTGATACGGGCTCCAGCCTATTTGCCTTCAACACCGATCAGGTGACCTGGCGGGGACTGGTAGGCCGCCCGGTCGCCACGGATTCGCTGCACGTCAACTCGTGGGGCAAGAAGGTGGCCTTCTACGGAGCGCCCCTGCGCTATGATGTCTACCTGGACCGCACTAAACTTCCCAAGGCCACGGCCTGGTACACCCGCGATGCCCGCCACCTGGCCTTCAACAAAGAAGCAAACATTGACGCGGTTACCGGCAACGCCCTCTTCTTTCACAGCACGGTGGTGCTCGATTTTCAGCACAGCCGGTTTGGCGTCGTAAAATGAGGTAGGCTAATCCGCTACCTTCTCAACTGGTTGCAGGCGCTGCAAAGTTAGTCAGTGCTCAAACGACCGTGGCTGTTGCAGAACGGCATCGGGGCAGCACCACTTCTGGGCGGCCACTTGCGTAAAAACGGATTCTGCTTCGGTTCCGCCTGCTGCAGCACCAAAGCGCCGTCGTGGCCTTACCCCGGCCTCTGCCAGTTTTAGATACACGCTTTTGCCTGCGCACTCGTCTGGCCAGTAGGCAAACGCGGACGCTGGTCAGTTTAGCCGCTCAAAAGCAGCGCTCGCCGAAAAAAGTTCTGCAACAGCCACGGTCGTTTGCAGTATGTAAAAGGGCTTACGCCTTACCATAACCACCGTTTTTTCGAACTTGAAGTATCATACGCCTGCCAGATTGGTCTGCGGGGCTTGGTCAGGTGCCCCACTACCTGCGCACGGTGGCCCTCAACCGTTGCCGGAAAGAGACGCGTGCTCGCCTGCGGCGCCGTCTGTGTGGTCGTGAGCCGGCCACGCCGGGGCTTCAGCGGGCGGCGGCCACAGCCGGCCGGCCGGCCCTCGAGAAGGGCGACCGGCCGGGCACGCGGCCGGCGACCACCGCTGGGTCCAGCAACTGCTTGATGGCCGCCGTGACGATTTCGGGTTGCTCCAATTGCACGTAGTGCCCGCTTTTCGGCGCGAGCAGCTGCGCGCTGCGAGTGGACAAGCGCAACTGCTCGCGCTGCAACTCGCCCCACGTCCGGTTCATTTCCGTCCGCAGCGCGGCATCGGGCACTTCTTCTTGGTCACGGGTGGGGCTGGTGCCGGTCACTACGCGCAGGGGAATGGCGCCAAACGATGTCACGCGTCGCGCCTCGTCCAGCAAAGCCGGCATCTGCGCGAGTTCCTCCACCATGGCGTCAATCGAGGTGGGCAGGAAGGCTTGGTTAGCGAGGTTGATGCGGTCATTAGGGCGCGTGCCCGCGTACTGCGAATGGCTGGTGAAGCGCACCAGGCCCACCGCTGCGGCGAAGCGGACGACCCACCGGGGTGGGGGACCGTCTTCTTTCATTTGGGCGGTCAGCTTGGGGGGCAAGCGCTGCAGTTGGTCGGGGTGCGAGGCATCGACCAACACCACGCCGCCCACCTCGGCCGGGTATCGGGCCACGAACGAGCGGAGCAGGAGGCCGGCCAACGAATGCCCTACGAGCAAATACGGGGGCGGGTAGCCGGCGCGGTGCAGCAACTCGTGCAGGTCCTGGGCCGCGGCAGCGCCGGTTTTGGGCTGCGCGCCGCGTTCGCTGCGCTGGATGCCGGCGCGGTCGTAGGTAAACGCGGTGGCGAAGGGCGCCACTTGCGCCGCCACCCGCGCCCAGGGCAGCGCGCCGCCCGGGTCCAACCCCGATTCGAAGACCACGACGGGGCCGCGGGGGGGCGTGGCCGTGTAGTGCAGCCGGTGGTCGCCGACGCCCAGCAGGTGGCCCGTCAGCGGAAAGTTGCGCCGAGCCTGGAAGCGGCCGACTTGCTCGTACAACACGCCACTTCCCACGGCCAACAGCACGAGAAGCAACACGAGGCGACCTATCTGCTTCACTATTCTCATGGTGCAAGATAGGGTGCTTCCATGCTCAGCATGGCACTGATACACTCCTTTCGGCAAACGTTTGACAGCTGGCCGGCGCCGGGTGCCAGAGGGCCGCTGTCGGTCCGGGGGAGTCTAAGAGGGTGTATTCAATAGAAATTGCTATGTTTGATTCTTACGTATTCTGGCCAGCCGTCGGAGCATCAGATTACTCATACAGATCCGAATCCAGGCCTC
>JANPOR010000198.1:0-5149 GCA_031428075.1 Hymenobacter sp.
GATGACAAGCGCGCCAAGGCCGAAGACGGCAAGTTCATCCTCGAAAAGCGGCTAGAGTTGATTGGAGTGCCCTTTACGCAGGAAAATTTCAACCGGGTCCTCAATTACTTCAACGTCACTACGGCCCAGGATTTCTATTACCGCTTAGCAGTCGGCCAGCTCGACGGCCGCGAAATCCGTGAGTTACTGTTCACCGAAACTATACCCACCTCGCGTCCGCCCGCGCTTGAACCCAAAACTTTCGATAACGAGGTGCAGAAAATTAGGGGTGTGCGGCCTGATATGTTAGTGGTTGGCGAGCACACCGACAAGTTCAACCACAGCCTGGCGCGCTGTTGCAATCCTATCCCCGGCGACGACGTGTTTGGCTTCGAAACCGACCAGGGCCTGATCATCCACCGCACCAGTTGCCCCCGCGCAGTCGATTTAATGTCAAACTACGGCAACCGCATCGTGCGCGCCAAGTGGACGGATCAGTTGGAACTGGCCTTTCTGGCGGGCATCCGCCTCAAGGGCTCCGACCGGGTAGGTATTGTTAACGACATCACCCGTATCATTTCCAATAGTTTGAAAGTCAACATGCGTTCTATCACCGTTGATTCAAACGACGGATTTTTCGAGGGTCAGATTATGGTGTTTGTCAATGACACCGACCACCTCACCAAGCTTATTCAGCGGCTGAGAAGGGTCAACGGGGTGTTACAGGTAGAGCGATTTGATTCTTGATGACCATGCTCTTTTACATACTTTTTACTGTTCTATTGCTTACCCCAGTCTTATGGCTGTGGAGCGTGCTATCACTCTGGCGATGGCATTATTTTATTCCATTTTTTCTATTGAACGCAGCCATATTAGGGGCTTACCTATTCGCTACTCTAGGTGGATCCATCAATTTTTTTGGGCATGATGAATACGGACTGAATCGAGTAGTAGCAGCATTCGTGGCTCTCGCAACACACATTATATTAGTGTCTTTGTTCACTCTCAAACTTAGGAGCAATCAATTTAAAAAGGTTAAAAGTAAAAATCTGGTTTCTTAAGAAGAATTTGCATTGTACCCTCGACCTCTTTATAAGCCTCCTATTTGCTACGGCGTCTGCGTAAACGAGCGCACCCAGTGCGCCCACTACCACTCCGAGCGCGACCTCATTGCCATCAAGTTTAAGTGCTGCGATACCTTTTATGCCTGCATTCTATGCCACAATGAAATGGCTGGCCACACGCCCGTTGTGTGGGGTCTAGGCGAGCGACAGGCCGAAGCAATCCTGTGTGGCAACTGCCATATCACTCTCCGCATCGTCGACTACTTTGGCTGTGACAATATGTGTCCGGCGTGCCGCGCGGCTTTCAACCCCGGCTGCGCCAATCATCATCATCTCTACTTCGAAATGTAAAAACCGGAAGTAGCTGTTGCAACTTGTGCGGCTTGGGTTTCTGTTTTTATCCGTTATTCTCTCATCCTGTGGATTCTTTTAAAACTTCCGCCCTTGCTAACCCGCCCCTTGCTTCTCATCCGGCCCCACTAGCGGGTCAAGAGGTGGGGGGCTCGTCCGAAACTGGTTATGCCGCCAAGCACACGCCAAGCGCCGCTTCTCAAGCCCCATTAAATGTGGACAAGCTTCAAGAGGTCAAAAAAATATTTACGGCTCACCTCGAAAATAAAGGCCTACGCAAAACAGCTGAGCGCTACGCTATTCTTGAAGAAATTTATATTCGCTCGGGCCATTTTGACGTAGAAGAATTGTATGCCGGCATGAAGGAACGTAATCTGCAAGTGAGCCGCGCCACCGTTTATAACACCTTGGATTTATTAGTTGAACAGGGCTTAGTCAGCAAGCACCAGTTTGGCCGTAACCTGGCCCAGTACGAAAAAAGCTATGGTTACCGCCAGCACGACCACGTCATCTGCACTGAGTGCCATAAGGTGGTGGAGTTCTGCGACCCCCGTATCCACGGCATCCAGACGATGGTGGGCGACCTGCTGAACTTCCATATCTTGCACCACTCTTTGAATCTCTACGGCATTTGCGGCGACTGCCGCGCCAAGGCCGCCCGCTCCCAAGAGCCCGAATGATTATATCTAGCACCGTGCACAACAACATCTTGTTCGTGCACCTCACCGGCGACCTTGTCGGTCCTCCCGATACCCTCCCCCTCGTGCAAGCGGTGAACGATTGCCTCAGGGCCGCAGTCATCAACTGCGCCATCGATTTGTCGGAAATTCGCTACATCAACAGTGCTGGCATCGGTGTCCTAGTATCGCTGCTTACCAAATTCCGCACCCGTGGTGGCGAAATGATCCTCATTAATCCCGCCGACCACCCGCGCAGGTTATTAGCCCTCACTAAACTGAACAATATCTTTGCGGTGGCCCCCACCGAAGCCGCCGCCCGCCAACAACTCCTCGCAGCCGCCCCTTCCTAGGCGGCTGTTTTTTTGCCATCTAAATTTTCAACGCCGGCGCCGCCCCAATCCAGGGGTTCTGCCTAAGCGGTTCAAGTTTCCTAAATTTCAAGTAAGATGCCCGTAGACGTATTAGTAGGCCTCCAATGGGGCGATGAAGGCAAAGGCAAAATCGTTGATGTGCTAGCTCCCACCTACGATGCTGTAGCTCGTTTCCAAGGTGGTCCCAATGCCGGCCACACACTCACCTTCGACGGCCTCAAGCACGTGTTGCACCAAGTACCGAGCGGTATCTTCCATCCTCACATCCTCAACATTGTTGGTAACGGCGTCGTCCTCGACCCTGTTGTTTTTCGTGCTGAGTTGCAAAAACTCACCGATAGGGGAGTAGACTGGAGTAAAAACCTTTTTATTTCCAAAAAAGCACAGCTCATCCTGCCCTCGCATAGGGCCCTCGACCGCATCAGCGAGGAGGCTCGCGGCAACACTAAAATTGGTAGTACTCTTAAAGGTATTGGCCCAACGTACTCCGATAAAATTGGCCGCGTGGGCCTGCGTGTGGGCCACATTCTACTGCCCGATTTTGAGCAGCGTTATAAGGAAGCCGTTGCCCATCACGCCAGCATCGCTGCTCATTATAATAAGGAGTTAGAAATCGAGGAGTTCGAAGCCGATTTTTTCGACGCCGTTGGTTTCTTGTGTACTCTTCAACTTACTGATACTGAGTACCTACTCAATGATCTCCTTGCCCAAGGCAAGCGTATCCTCGCCGAGGGGGCCCAGGGCTCGCTGTTGGATATTGACTTTGGTACTTATCCCTACGTCACTTCCTCCAGCACTATCGCGGCTGGGGCTTGTACTGGGCTCGGCATCGCTCCCCGCCACATCGATAAAGTGTACGGCATCACCAAGGCCTATTGCACCCGCGTGGGCGGTGGCCCCTTCCCTACTGAACTGCTCGAAGAAGTAGGAGAGCAAATTCGTCAGGCCGGCCGTGAGTTCGGCTCTACCACCGGCCGCCCTCGCCGTTGCGGCTGGATAGACTTACCCGCCCTCCGCTATGCTATTATGCTCAACGGCGTTACCGAGTTACATCTCATGAAAGCCGACGTCCTCGATGGCTTTACTGAAATCCGGGCCTGCACCCACTACCGCACCGTCACCGGCGAAACCACGCCCCGGCTTCCTGACCCCGGCGAGCTGCAAACTGTCACCCCCGAGTATGTCACCCTCCCCGGCTGGCACACCGACCTCACCCAAATTACCGATGCCAAACAACTCCCTAAGAATCTCCAAGACTACCTTGGTTTCTTGGAGCGTGAATTGCACGTTCCCATCCGCATCGTCAGCGTTGGGCCAGATAGGGTGAGCACGATTCAGTTGTAAATCGTAATTCTATGAACTCTACGTTCAACGAATACATCGAGCGCTTCCCTGAGTACATGAAATAACTCCCGCAAGTGCAACTGCATTTACGCAGGGGGCTGGGAAGCGAGTTGTTGACAGCGGGCGTTGGCGGTAGTCTAATAAGAGGTGAATAGTATATATTTATCTCATGACTTACACGCAACATTTCTATGCCAAGTGCGGCAGTAATCAGATCCGGCGCAACGGAGGTAAAAATGACCAGCCGAAGTACCAATGTACGGCGTGCCGCTACCAAAGCGTATTCACTCCGGCCGCTGCACGCAAAGCGGCTCAGTATGTCCAGGTGGACGCTTTGCTGGTGGAGCGCAACGCCCAGCGCCGCATCGTCCGCGCCACGGGCGTGGCGCGGATGACGATTGCCAAACGGCTAAAAAAATGCGGCAGTGCCCTCGCTTCCGTTGTCCCGGCTGCGCCCGAAAAAGGCCTAAAAGAAGCACTGGGAGGCCCTGGAACGCGCTGAAATGTGGACCCTTGTAGGGTGCCGAAAGCGAAAGGCATGACTTTGGCTGGCTGTCGAGCGCGTCAGTCGGCGCATCGTCGGCTGGACCTTGGGTAGTCGGGGCGAAGCCTCGCTGAAACGCTTGTGGGCGGTATTACCGCGGCGCTACTGCCACTACGGCTGATACTTCACTGATCAATGGAAGGCCTATGCTAAGATCCTGCTCCGTTGGCAGCACCGGCCCTGTCCCAAAGGCGAAGGCCAGATCAGTCTCGTCGAGGTCATTAATTATCCGTTGCACCAACGCGGCGGCGTGTTAGTGCGCATGTCCTGCTCCTTTAGCAAGTCGATAGCCATGCATACGGCCCAAATCAAACTTGTCATCGATAAGTACAACCCCACCCTAAAATAGGCCACCGCCAAAACGCCATTCAATTATTTTGACCCTTATCAGAGTGTCTTCCTGAATTAATTCGGCGCTCAGAGGCCTCCGCAATAGCATCTCGAAGTTCAGGATTCTGCTTAGTGCGATTGAGAATGTAGAGTTCAAGGCTCCTTTATAGAGTGACAAGACAAGGCCTTCGTCAACGACACTCGTTGCTTCAGAGCCTTCTCGTCTTTTGCTTTGATTCTCCTCCATGCAGTAGCGTTGTAATCCTCTCCTACTTTCTCTACTTCTTCAATCGGTAGTTCATCGCCTTTTAACTTTGGTTTGGGCGAATCTGAACGCGCGATGTTGAATTACATTGTTGGCCTGGAACCGCAGCGTTTAGAGAACAATCAAGGGCATGACTGTAACGCGATCCTGTTTCAAGGCACTGCACTTAATGAGCCGCCTGATATGGACACGGACGGATGGTCACTTCGGTGGCAGGGTTC
>JANPOR010000199.1:0-14119 GCA_031428075.1 Hymenobacter sp.
CAGCTGGCGCAATAGCTCATCGGCAGCTTCTTTGATATCGTCGTAGCCCTGCTGGGCAGCGCGTTCCTTGGCGGCAATCAGACCGTCGCGGTGCACAGTTTTGAAATCGCCGTAGGGAAATTTGTAGCGCCCTTTGGTCGATTCCTGGTGGCTCGCGTCGAGGCCCAGGTGCCAGTTGGCGTACTCCTCCATCCCGTGCTTTTGCAAAAAGGCGTTCTCCTGGGCCGAGTCGGGGTTGTGCCGGCCCCAGTAGCCCCCGTCGTTTTTGATTTTGCCGGACTTGATGAGATTCTTGGCGAACGCGACGGCGGCTTTGTTGAGGGCGATGCTCATGGTGGATTGGAATGAGGTACGCCAGGGATTACGCGGGCCGGGCGCTCGGGTTATGGCCGAGCCATCGGCCTTGGCTAATTCACATAGGGCGTGTCTAAATCCTGGCCAAGGCCGGTGAGGGTCGCGCTGGGCACCTGGCCGGTGAGGCGGGTGGTAAGGGCCCGAGCTTCAGCGGAACTGAACACGTCAAGCTCGCGCAACCAAGCCACGCGCCGTAGTTGCGGCTCGATGACACCCAATGGGTTGACGGTGCCGTACTCGCGGCGTAGGTAGGTTTTAGCGCGGGCTTCGAGCTGCGCCGCAAACGCTTCGAATTGTCGCCGCTGCCAGGGCCGCCCGCCCACCACCACGGCCAGGTGCGCGGCTTTGAGGTGGAAGGTGCTCCACTGCTGGTCGAAGCGCAGCCACGCCACAAGGACGTTCACGGCCGTCAGGCCCAGCCAGAAGTAGAACGTGGAGCCCGCGTGGCCGGTAGCCAGCAGCGCCCGCCACGGGTCAAGCCCGAGCCATACCAGCAGCAGCGCCGTGAACGCCAGCGGCGCCACCGGCACGTGCCGCCGACCGGCCGCAGCCACGGGCAACACGTCCTCGTAGGGCACTTCGGTTTCAAGCATCACCGTGCCCTGGGGGTTGCGCTTGCATACGTACAGGCTCTGCTCGCGCAGGGCCAAGTGCGTGGAGCCAAGAAAAAGTTGTCGCTGTTCGAAAATCATGTAAAAAGAGGACCCTTGCCGCCGCTTACTTAAACGGCGACGGGGTGAAGCAGAGTACAAAAATAAGCACCATCGCCCAGCCCAGCCACTGCCGGCCGCGGCTCAAGGGCCGGTCGTCGGGCGCGGGCGGGTGGTAGATGCCCGTGAGCCGCCCCAGCAGCAGCCCAAACACCAGCCAGCCGGGGTTGCCGAAGAGGCCCGGCACGGCCGAGGCCGCGACTAGCTGCGCGGCCCCGATGCCGGCCGCCAGCACCAAGCCTTGGCGCGGCGTGGGCAGCGCCCGCCAACATACTAGGCCCAGGTACAGCGCGTAGGCGGGCCCCCAATACAGCCAGATTTCGGGGGACGTGCGCACGGAAAACAGTCCCAGCCCGGCATAGAAGACGAAGCCCACGAACAGCAGCCTCGCTAGCCGGTTGAAGCGCCGGGCCCCCAGCAGGCCGTAGAGGATGTGGCCGCCATCGAGCTGGCCCAGCGGCAGTAGGTTCAGGGCCGTGAAAAACAGGCTGAGGGCCCCGGCCAGCAGTACTGGGTAGTGCAGCAGCTCGTTGGGGTGGGGCAAGCGGGTGGGGTCGGCAAAAACCGCTTCGAGCAGGCGGTAAAGCAGCGGCCGGGCCAGAGTGATGCCGCCAGGGGCCCCCGGTGGGTACACGTACTGGGCGTAATCGGCCCCGAAGCGGGCGTACCCGGGGTGAATTTGAAAGAGGTAGTCGAGCGGCGGCAGGTGCGTGAAGCCGTAAATTAGCAGCGGCACGGCCACCGCAAAACCCGCCAGGGGCCCAGCCAAGCCGATGTCGAAGAATTCGCGCCGCGAAAAAATCCGGTCCTTGATGCGAATTACGGCCCCGAACGTACCCAGCCCCAGTGGAAAGGGGATGAAGTACGGCAGCGACGTCAGCACCCGGTTGCGCCGCGCCACGAAGTAGTGCCCAAACTCGTGCACCGTGAGCACGCCCAAAAACGGCAGCGCAAACCACAGTCCGCGCGCCCACTCGCCGGGACCCGGTAGTGGCGGCAGGCCCCACACGCCCAGCGGTGGCAAGCCCACGTCGCCCCGCGTGAGTTGTACGCCCGCCAGCGCGGTGGTCAGCAGCGTCACTAAAAACAGGCTCAAGTGACGAGCATACACGCGAGCCGGCGGGGCGGGTAGCCGCTCGTAACGCCGAAAATCGGCGTCTGGGGTCCCGAAATCGGTTGACGGCGCTGCCAGCAGTTCCGGCAGGAGCAATACTGGCTCGGGCAGTGGGGGCCCCGGGGCCGACTCAAACGGCGGGGGCGTATTCTCGGGGAAAGGCACGGAGGGCTTCGGGCAGGGCAGAGGTGAGGGTGAGCGGCGGGGCCAGGTGCAGCACCCGCAGTCCTAGCCGGCGAGCCGTGGCCACGTGCTGGGGACTGTCTTCAATGAATAACACGTCTTCGGGCTGCCAGTTCATTTCGCGCAGCGCGTGCCGAAAAATCTCTTCCCCTGGCTTGCGCAGCCCTACCTCCTGCGAGTAAAAGACCCGATCGAGACAGTCAGCGATGCCGTGCCGGAAGCCGTACTGCGCGGCCAGCCGCCGGTTGATTTCCGCAATGTGCAGCGCGTTGGTATTTGAGAGCAGAGCCGTCTGATGGCCCTGGTGGCGCAGTTCGGCCACCAGGGCCAAGCGCTCGGCGGGCACGTCGAGCAGCAGCGCGTGCCAGGCAGCGTCAATCTGGGCATCGGTGGCGTCGAGGTCGTAGGCGGCGCGCAGCCCGGCCCGGAATTCGGCCGGCGTGAGTTGGCCGGTCTCGAACTCATCGAACAGCGCGGCCTGCGTGGCTTGGCTGTACTCGACGGTGCTGCCCGCCCGGCTCAGGCGGCGGAAAGCGTTGGGGGTGCGGGCGTAGTCGATGTCGATGAGGACGCCGCCGAAGTCGAAAAGTAAATGGGGAAGCATGGCGCGGAGGGCTGCAGAATTGCGGTTACGCCGGCAAAGATCGGCCCCGCACCCGCCCCGCCCGCCGGGGCCCACGGCCCAAAACCGCCGCGCCCGCCGTAACTTTGCCGCTGCTGCTACTTCAAAGGCGGCGCCGGGCCTATAGCTCAATCGGTTAGAGCAGCTGACTCATAATCAGCAGGTCCTTGGTTCGATTCCAAGTGGGCCCACTAAAAAAGCCCCGTTTCCTGCCTGGGAACGGGGCTTTTGTCTTTTAGGACACACAAATATGGATGCCTTTGGACAGGGAAGCAGCGCGTGCCGGCTGATGGGAGCGGAAGGGCCGAATGTTAAGGAGCCGGTGTACTTGCGGTGGCGGTGGCGGGTTGCTTTCCCGTAGTGCCGGAAAAAGAGTATAAATAACACTTGCTTCGCAGCTCGGCCTGCTTCCAAACCAGAGGGCCGCGGAAGTTGGCGCGTGGGTGCCTCAAATTTTTTACAAATCGACGAAAACTGGGCCAGTTGGGCAGCGGGAAGTGGCCGAAATAGCGGCTAGATGGCAAGACGGCCAGCGGAATGGTACGACCCGGGACCGACACCCCGCCCCGCCTGGCTTGGCTTGACCCGGCCTGCGCCAATGGCAGCTTGGAGCCCGCCACGGCCTGCTTCTGGTGAGCAGTGCTGGGGTACGGCCCGACGGCTACGGCCGCATTAGTGGCGGGCAACACCAAGGTGGGGTTGCCCTCAAGCAGGTAAACGGGCCGTTGGCCGGTCGCTGCGTCGTCAGCATACTCCACCATCCGCACGTAATAGGTACGGTGCGGGTCGAGTGGTTGCAGCCGGACAGTGTCAGCCGCAACGTCGGTGACGTAGGTGTCGGGCCCGAGGGTAGGGCCCTGGCCGACGGCGGCCGTGTAGCGCGTGCCGTCGGCCGGGAAGGCGTCTACTGGGCGGTCGGCCCGCAGCAGCACCAAGCGGCGGGTGCCGGTGCCGGGGGTCCAGTGCAGTAGTACGCCGGCCGCGCCCGCCTCGGCGGTAAGGGCGGTGGCATTTTGGGTGGGGGGCTGCAGGTTGTGGGTGGGAAGGAGAGTCGGAGCCTGCGCGCCGATCCAGCCCAGGTGGTCAAGCTCTTCCCAGGCAGCCGCCGTGACCGGGCGCGTGTTGAGCAGGATCGCCCAGGAGTAGCCCCCGGCCGTGTGTACCACGTATGCACCCGTGCCGTCCATTTCGCCCGAGTGCCAGCGGTTCCCCGCCGGGTTCACCCGCCAGCCTTTGGCGTAACCCGGTGAGGCGGCTGAGGGCTGCGCCATGGCGGCCAGCGTGCCCGGTGCGAGCAGGCCGGGGCGCCCGGGCGTGCCGTCGGCCGCCAGCAGCAGTTGCACCAAGGCGCGGGCCGAGCACACCCAGCCGCCATGGCTCCCCATGGCCTCCAAGTTGAAGCCTCCGTATGCCATCGGCACCAAGCGGCCCGAACCATCGCAGGCCAACGCCTGGTCATGGCTGTCATAGGCAGCTTCTCGCTCCAAGCGCTCGGTGGGCAGGTTGTGGCCTAGGTGGGCTTCGCGGGCGCCGGCAGGTTCGAGCAGATGCTGGCGCACCCAAGCCTCGTATGGTTGGCCCGTGATGGCCTCCACCAACTTGCCCAGCACTAAGTAACCTACATTGGAGTACGCATAGTGCGTGCCGGGGGCATAGTTGAGGCCTTTGGTCAGCAGGTAGCGCACGAGCGTTGAATCACCTACTGGGTTGGGGGCGTTCAGCACGTGCGCCACGTACAGCGGGAAATCAATTGGGTCGCACCCCGGGCGCCCGTCGCACCCGCGGCTGCGATCCCAGCCGGCAGAGTGCTCAAGCAGCTGCTGTACGGTGATGTCGTAGAGGCGTGCGTCGGCGATTGCCTGGGTGTAGTAGGGGCTGCGCAAGTATCCCTGCGGGCCAAATACTTTGCCCGGCAAGTTGAGGCGGCCTTCTTCCACTAGCTTCATCACGGCCATGGCCGTGATGCACTTAGAGACGCTGGCCACGCGCAGAAGGTGGTAGGGCTGCAAGGGTTCAGTGCGGGCGGGGTCGGCGTAGCCAAAGGCGCGGGCGTACACCACGCGGCCCTGCCAGCCAAATGCCACGGAGGCCCCCGTGATGCCCCAGCGCGCCATGAATTGTTGCAGGGCGGTCTCGAATGGATAAAAAACGGGTACCGGCACCCCCGTTTGAGCCCCTGCGCGAAAAGCAAGCAGGAAGCAAAGGATAAAGTAAATTTTTCGCAAAGAGCTACTGGACGAAGGGCCGCCAACGCGCCGATAGCTGTATACTAAAGTTCTGGTTGGTAACGCAAAATTATTATATAATACGAAGAAAAAAAGCCAGTAAAAGCATAATAAATATAAATATTATAAGAATTGCTAACCTGTCATTTATTATCGTAGTCGGGACGTTTCTTTTCTGGTGTTTGTGCAGTTTGTTGCCCTAATCCTGTGGCGATACTTTCCTAAGGAATGCGGAAGATTTGGCTCTAATTTCAAGCATAATTCCTCAAATAGCCGTTGCTGGTACACCTGCAAAATGGGCTAAACTGGCGCTAGATGTAGCGGCTGCCGAGGTCTTATCATGCTGTGCGTAATAGACGACTTCAATGCGTTGCGCTACGATTTCAACATGGTTGGCCCGGGCCTAGCCACCGCCCGCCATTTTAAGCGCGAGTCGCGTATTGCCATGATTATATACCCATCAATTCTGGCTCTCTTCTCGCTCTAAGACTAGGGAGTGAGGACAATCAATCAGCGCAGCCAATCGATTGCGGTCGCCACGTGCCAGAAAGCCAAGAAAGAAACGACGGTTTTTTCGTAGCGGGTGGCCAAGCGTCGGTACTGCTTGAGGCGGCCAAAAAAGCGTTCGATCTTGTTGCGGTCACGGTACGTTTCTGCGTCTATTCCGGCTGGTTTTACCCGTCCGGGGTGGCTGGGAATCATCGCCTCGATGCCGTGCTAGGCACAGTAGGCGCGGTTTTCGTCGCCGTCATAGGCCGTATCAGCCAAGACTTTACTTGGCCCTAAGTCTTTCAGTAAGGGTAAGGTCTGGGGGAAGTCACCGACTTGGTCCCCGGTGGTCAGCAGGCGCACGGCGTTGCCCAACGCGTCGGTGCAGGCGTGGATTTTGTTGTTCATTTCGCCCCGGCTGCGGCCCAGGCATTCGGTTTCGGGGTTGCTTCTTTTTGGCTCGCTGCGTGCTGATGGGCCCGCAAGGTGGTTGAATCGCGCATGACCCAATCCGGTTTCGGCGCTTTGAGGGCATCGAATAAGGCTTCCCACCCGCCCTTTTGCGCCAGCCCGCGGAAACAGCGGCAGACCGAACTATACTTGCCGAATCGCGCCGGCAAATCGGCCCCCGGTAGTCCGGTGCGCATCAACTACACGGCAGCATTGAAAGACAGCCGATTATCCTTTGCGGTAACCCCGCAGCCAGCCACTTTACCTGAGAGTAGGGGGCAACTACCGCCCACTGCCGGTTCGTTATTTCGTGGCGACGCATACGCTAACCTGTTTTTGCTCAAAGGCACCTCCTACGGTGTCCCACAGTCTTGATGTAATACATGCAGGAAGAAGCTTATATTAAGCAACGCGGTATATTATACAGTAACGTTTGGGAGGTTTTCCTATATTTTAGTATTTTCTAGAACCAGCCGAGACCTTGCCGATGAAGTTTGCAATTCAGCAGTTTTCACCCGTTCATTTTGCGCTGGTGATAACGCGGCGGAACACATCGCGCCGGGCATTCCCCCACTGATCGGTGGTTCATAGTCTGGTCCCAACCGGGAGCCCTAGTGGCCTACGCGGTATTGCTGCTGGCGCGGTGGGGCCCACCGGGCTGTGGATAGGAGCCACGATTGTGCTGCTGAGCGTAGGCTCCGGTCTTCTGACCCATTCACTAACGTTTTATTCCTTCGGCGAGGGCCTGTCGGGCGCGCCTACTATGACACTTACACGCTGGCCAAATGCCTCAAACTTGCTTCAGTCTTGGCTTGGAAGATGAGTTACGCGCCCTATCTGGCAGGCACGGGACCCTACTTATGCTGAGGGCCGAAGATCAATTGAGCTACAAGACGGTTATGCGAGTCTGCCAGGTCGAGCTCCCCGGAAACCCATTAGCACATCAATAAAGGGTGTGATGGCAAAAACGAGGACGATGATTTAACCTGTTAGCCGATACCTTGCGCTAGCCGCGCTGACCATAAACCCGTGTTAAAAAAGTAGTTGCGTCTTATTAGTTAGAGGTGCTTACAGTTAAGACCCAATCGTGCGACGTGCGATTTAGGTAAGGATTAGACCAGAGCATACAAAAAATTAGCGGAACTCTATATTTTGGAATGGTCTTCGTTGCTTCAGACAGCACTTTTTGAGCAGCGAGCTTACTTGGCCGTCTGTCAAAAGGGCTGTTTTTACCCCGTCTAGACGGGGTAAGTATTCAGAAAATTAGATGTTTAACAGGCTCTTACTCAACGATAATGTTTGAAATGGTTCAAGTTGCGTACCCTCACTTTCGAAACTTTTGGCGTCCCATCCTGCTGATAGTCACATTCGGACGTCTAGATGGGCAAAAGGTTGTTCAAGCCGCCGTAGCTCAAATAGCTGCAGATAAGTAATGATTCTTTTGCATTAACTAATAATTTATAACTAGGAAAATCCTGGAACTATCTATTACTTTTGCCGCATCCACTTTCACCTTGCTGAGTAGTGAATACCGTATTGTTCTCCGAATGAACTTGTGTTAAACTTATTGCAAACCTTTGTGTAGAGTTTAACAAACGTTTGTGGCTAGTTTCGCAAACGTTTACGGCATATCTGCCCGAAGCCAGGTGCTTTCAAAAATCCTTCACACTTTCACTTTTCACCTATGGGTAATAACTGGTACAAATCGCATGAGCAGCCGGCAGCAACTAAGACTGGTAGAGTCCAGCCAACGCTGCTAAGGGTTTTAGCTCTCAGTATTCTGTCGCTTCTCTTCCCCCTACTGAGTCAGGCCCAAGCCAACCGAGCCGTTTCGGGAAAGGTAGCCGATACCCGGTCCGGCGGTCTGCCGGGGGTAACGGTAGTTGTGCCAGGGTCTACGGTAGGGACCAACACCGGCGCCGACGGCTCCTTCGAACTTCAGGTACCAGCCGGCGCGACGACGCTCTCCTTCTCCTTTGTCGGCTACGCCACGCAACGGGTGGATATTACGGGCAAATCCACGGTGCAGGTAACGATGCAGGACGATGCCCAGGCCCTAAACGAAGTAGTAGTAGTCGGCTACGGCGCGGTCAGGAAAAGTGACCTGACCGGGGCCGTTTCGGTTATCGGCGAGAAGGACTTCAACAAGGGCACCTATACGTCGCCCGACCAGCTTATCCAGGGCCGTACCTCGGGAGTTCAAGTTACCAACAGCAGCGGGCAACCCGGCGGCCCCGCAACCATAAAAATCCGGGGTAACTCGGCTGTGACTGGCACTGGCCAACCACTCTACGTGGTGGACGGTGTGCCCCTCGATGGCCGTTCGGTCCGGCCGGGCCTGGTAGCAGGGAGCGACGCCGGTACCGGCGCCGACAGTAATCCGCTGAACTTCCTCAACCCAGCTGATATCGAGTCGGTAACCGTTTTAAAGGATGCTTCGGCTACTGCCATTTATGGTTCGCGGGCGGCCTACGGGGTTGTCCTCATCAACACGAAGCGGGGCAAATCGGGTGCACCTAAAATTGACTTCGGTGTTTCGACTGGTGTTTCGTCCATCCTGCGCCGGCTGAAGGTGTTGGATGCTGGCCAGTACCGCCAAGCGCTCGATTACTACGGCCTTCCCAAAACCGGTGATAAGGGCGGCGACGTAGATCCGCTGGGAGCTATTCTGCAACGCGGCATCCTGCAAAATTACAACGTGGGCATGAGCGGTGGTGGCGAAACAGGCCGCTACCGTCTTTCGCTGGGCTACCTCGATCAGAACGGCATCGTCCGCAAAACAGGGTTCAAGAAGTACAGTGCCAACTTCTCGACCAACCTAGAATTCCTGGAAAGCAAGAAGCTCGGGGTCGACGTGAACATTATCACCAGCCAGTTTCAGGAAAGCTTGGCGCCTATTACCACCGACGCTGGCTACCAGAGCAGCCTCATCGGCCAGGCGTTGCAGTGGAACCCGACCCAGAACCTGCGCAACCCCGACGGCAGTTTGTTCATTAAGGCGGGCGACGTCATTAATCCGTTAGCGGCCCAAGAATTGTTCAACGATAACTCTCGAGTGTCCACCATTCTGGCCAGCGTGTCGCCGCACTATAAGTTTACTGACTGGCTTGACTTCCGGGTGCTGTACAGCATCAACTACAGCAGTGGCGAGCGCCGCACGTCTGTTTCGCAAGACCTTATCAACTTCAATGACATAGCAGGTAAGGGACTTGCAAGCATAGGCAACAACCAGTTGAGCACCCAGCAAATCGCCAATACGCTAAATTTCAATAAAAAAATTGCCGGTGACCTCAATCTGAACGCTTTGTTGGGATACGAGTACACCACGTTTACTAACTCGGGCTCGAACCTCAAGGCGTATGGTAATCCCGACCGAGGCGGATTTGGCAACTTCGGCCTGGATTACACGAACTATATCCAGTACTCCAGCGCCGGGGCCCGAACAATAACTTCTTTCATAGACCCCTTCACGGCGTTGCAATCCGTCTTTGGCCGGGCCATTTTCAATTACAAAGAGCGCTACCTACTCACGGGTACGCTGCGCCGCGACCAAAGCAGCAAGTTTGGCCCAGACAACCGGGTAGGCTACTTCCCTTCCTTTTCCGCGGCTTGGGACGTAAGCCAGGAAGATTTCCTGAAAAGCAGCAAGGCCCTGAACCAGCTTAAAATCCGGGCGGGCTATGGCCGTACCGGCAACCAAGAGTTTCCAGCTGGGTCGGCGCAGTCTCGATACTCGTTCGACAATAATGGCGCCCAGTCCCCGCTCAACGCAGCGAACCCGGGCTTGAAGTGGCAGTCGGATGCTCAGTATAATGCGGGAGTTGACTTTGGCTTCTTCGACAACCGACTCACGGCCACGGTGGACTACTTCTACAAAACGACCACCGACTTATTATTCCCGACGACTCCTGGTGAACCCAGACCATCCAATGCCGCCATCCGGTGGGAAAACCTATCGGGCGAAATCGTGAATAAAGGGATAGAACTCGCGCTCGGAACCACAATTGTAAACACTGCGAAGATCGGAGTGGGGTTTAACGCGAATGCCACCTTCATCCGCAACAATGTTTCCGGTCTGATAGGGGCCCCCATCATCACTGGCGCTATCCAGGGCCAGGGGTTGAGCGGGGCGTTGGTTGAAACCATTCGGAACGGACTTCCTATCAATGCTTTCTACTTGCCGCAATACCAGGGTCTCAACGATAAAGGGCTGTCGAATGCATTCGGACCAGCAGCCTACGCTGGCAGCCCTAACCCCAGAACCTTGCTCGGCTTAAGCGCTAATGCCCGCTACGGCAAACTCGCACTCGTGGCTAACATGACCGGGGTATTTGGCCAGCTGATTTATAACAACACCATCAACGCAGTAGGCGCTGTAGGCGGAATCGGGGCTGGTAAGAATATCGCGCTAGTCACCTTTGAAAATCCCGTCAAGGAAGCAACTGGCAACCCATCGGCTGCTTCAACGCGTTACCTGGAGAAGGGCGACTACTTGAAAATGTCGAATTTGACACTGTCGTACACAATCGGTGACCTCGGTAAGGTGTTTAAGGGTGCCAGCATCTACGCCACGGGTCAGAACCTGTTCGTGATTACGAAATACACAGGGGCCGACCCGGAAATCAACACCATCAAAACAACTAACAGTGTCCCCTCGGTCGGAATTGATTATACCTCATATCCGAGCGCCCGCACTTTTACGTTCGGTCTTAATTTCTCATTGTAAAACAGTACCCTTTATTAGCCATGACCAAAAATAGAATTATCCGCACTGCGGCCATTTTGGCTCTGTTGCAGGTAGCTAACAGCTGCCAGCTAACTGAGGACATTAATGGGAACCTGACCGAAAATCAAATTCCCAAAGGTGACCCTGCCGCGCTCCTCACGGGGGTATATAACTCCTTGCGTGACCCGATCCAGGGCAGCGTAAACGTGTTTGCTTTGGAGGAGGTCTCAACCGACGAACGAATTATGCCCACCCGCGGACCAGACTGGGACGACAACGGTAAGTGGCGCGCGCTCTACCTACACAACTGGGACCCCAACAACGAGCAAGTTCGCAACACATTCACCGCGCTTAACGGCATTACCTACGCCGCCACCGACCTCTTGCGGTTCAGCCCCAACACGCAACAGCAAGCCGAAGCCCGGTTTCTGCGCGCCTGGGGCATGTTCTGGTTGTTGGACCTCTACGACCAAGTGCTTTATCGCGAGCCCGGTGAGAGTGTGAGCCAGCCTGCCAAGTTGCGAAAGGGCACGGAGGCGTTGACCTACATCATTAGCGAGATTCAGGCCGTGCAGAAAGACTTGCCGGACGGCCCAGCCAGTAGGGCCAATAAGGACGCTGCCCGCGCGTTGCTGATGAAGTGCTACCTCAATAAAGGAGCTTACGCCAACCGCAAAACGCCAACTTTCGACGCGGCTGACATGAATGCGGTTATCACGTTGGCCGACGAGATCATCAGCAGCGGCAAGTACTCCTTTACGGCAGACTACTTCGATAACTTCGCGCCCAACAACACTGTTATCGGCAAGGAAAACATCTTCACCCAGGCAAACACTTACGGCGACGGCGGCGATGTGCGCTCGTACTGGAAGTTTGTCTCGCACTACAACTTGTTTCCCGTCAATGGCTACAATGGCCCGGCTACCACGGCCGAGTTCTACGACAAATTCGAAGCAACCGACAAGCGGCGGGGAGAAGCCTACACAGGCAATTCACCCAATTCGGTCAACCCCGGCAAGCGCATCAACGTGGGATTCCTCGTCGGCCAGCAATACAGCCTGAAGGACGATAGCCCGCTGACTGACCGGGCGGGTGCCCCCCTGATATTCACCAAGGATGTCAACATATTTGAAACCGGTAAAGACTTGGAGGTGAAGGGTATACGGCCATTGAAGTACCCCGTGGATTACGCCAGTGAAGACAAAGGCGGTGGTGGCGCTCAAAACGACCATGTCAGTTTCCGGCTGGCCGACGTGCTGCTGATGAAGGCCGAAGCCATCCTTCGCGGAGGCACGCCTACCAGCGCGGGCACCTATGGCGGTACTGCCTTAGAAATTGTCAATACTATTCGTACACATCCTTCGCGGAGTGCCAGCGCGCTGACGGACCTCACGCTGGACGTCTTGCTCGATGAGCGCGGCCGTGAGATGTACAACGAGGAGTGGCGTCGGCAGGACCTTATTCGGTTTGGCAAATTCCTGGCGCCCCGCAAGGACGCGCCCCAGAGCGACGATAAGTACTTCCTCTACACCATCCCACAGACGCAAGTAGACGTCAATCCAAATCTTAAGCAGAACCCGGGGTACTAGAGCGGTTTCCAAGTTAGTATAGGGCCCCGCTTAACAGAACGGTCTGTACTGTCAAGCACCGCTTGGTGTTACAGACCTTTCTGTTAAGCGGGGCTACCGTAGCAAAGCACAAATGATAGCGCTTTTGCAGCAGCAAAGCGGACAAAAAGTGGCCCGGGCAGTGGGCGAGATGCCTTGACCCAGGCCATCTTTCGTCTCTGTTAAAGCAGTTTCACGAACGCTGTATCGCAAACCCGCGTAGGGGCAGGACTTGTTCCTGCTCGGCCATTGAACGACTTCGGGCGAACGGTGGGCGGGGACAAGGCTCGCCCCTACGTACACGATTCGTGAAATTGCTGTGGGAGCAGATACGCAGTGATGAGTGTAAACAAGCCGATATGGCTCAACCATCGGGAAAAGAAAACAGTCGCAGCTGAACCTGTTACTCACCACCAGATTTCTTCCTCGGACCACTACAACAGGGCTGCGGTGTTCCGCCGCTTTTTCCTGTACTACATTAGCCACCTCTGCACCAATAAGGGTGCGCGGATTACGGCCGAGCATTTTGCTCGGCTGCAGGTAGCCTTAGCCATTGGCTGGGGCTAAAAACTTCTTGCTAATGGATTTATTGACATTGCGCGGGTGGCTGGTGCCAGCCGCAGTGGGCCTCTTGCTGGCAGGCTGCCAGGGTAAACAGTCGTCCTCTGAAACGGCCACCACCGCTAAGAATTCCGAAGCTGCCCCCACCGACACGGCCAGCGTGCCCGCTCCAGCCGATGGCATCACGGCCGCGCTTCTGGCTAAGCACATCAAGGTGCTGGCTTCGGATGAGTTTCAGGGTCGGCGGCCGTTCACGACGGGCGAGGAAAAAGCCACCAATTATCTAGCTTCGGAATTCAAGAAACTGGGCCTGCAGCCAGGACCAAATGGCTCGTATTTTCAGGCGGTGCCGCTGGTGGAAATTGTCGGCAAGCCCGACCCCACGGCCACCGTGGTCGGCAATGGTAAAACCCTGACTCTGAACTACCGCACCGACTACATGATGCTCACCGAGCAGGAAAAGCCTACGATCGAAATAAAAAACTCGCCGCTGGTATTTGCCGGCTATGGCGTAGTAGCCCCCGAGTATACGTGGGACGACTACGCCGGCCTCGACGTGAAGGGGAAAATCGTGGTGGTGCTGGTAAACGACCCCGGCAACGCGGGCAACGATACCACCCTATTCAAGGGCAAGGCCATGACGTACTACGGCCGCTGGGACTATAAGTACGAGGAGGCCGCCCGCCACGGGGCCTCCGGCATACTCATTATTCACGACACCAAGCCCGCTTCCTATCCCTGGACGGTGGTGCAAAGCAGCAACGGCGGGGCCAAGCTGCACCCCCAAACCCCCGACCACGGAGCCAGCAAAGTGGCAATCGAAGGCTGGCTGACGCTCGATGCGGCCAAACGCCTGTTCGCTGCCGCCGGCCAGAACTATGACGAAGCCTACGCCGCTGCCAACAAGCCTGGCTTCCATGGCAAGGCCCTAGGCCTGAATCTGAGCACCACGCTGCACAACACCATCGCGCGCAAAACCTCGAAAAATGTGGTGGCTGTGCTGCCCGGTACCACCCGGCCCAAGGACTACATTATTTACTCGGCGCACTGGGACCACCTGGGCATCGGTCCAGCCATT
>JANPOR010000200.1:0-4464 GCA_031428075.1 Hymenobacter sp.
CCCAAGGCGATGGCGTGCCCGATTACAGCGACGTCGAAATCAAAACGGAAACCGACCTACCCACGCCCACTAAACCCGGCGGCAGCGCCACCGAGCCCGAAAGCGGCGGCGGCTACAGCGGCTAGAGCTTCGCACACCGAATCCATTTGAGTGGCCAGGGGCCGCGCTGTTCCTTGGGGAGCTGCGCGGCCCTTGTGCGTTGGGCCCAACGCCAATTAAACCAATTTTTTCTATTCAAGATAATATTGCGGGGCCTATCTTGCGCAGCAATCCTGGACAAGCAGCCTTTGCAGCCCGGCACTCTTTTGCAAGCACTTATGAAGCCACACTGCTACGCACTATTTTTGGCTGCTGGCCTGATGGTGGGGCCGCCGGTCCACGCCCAAACCGCCATGCCATTCGACGCTAGGCCGCTGCTGGGCTTTGAGCCCGCCGCGGCCGCGGCCGAGTACCAGCTCGAAACTAAGTTCGACGCCCAGCTCAAGGCCGACAACCTGCGCGACTGGATGAAGCGCCTTGCGGCCCACCCCCACCACGTGGGCTCGCCCTACGACAAGGACAACGCCGAGTTTATGGCGGGGCTGTTCAAGTCCTGGGGCTACGACACACGCATCGATGTGTCGTACGTGCTGTTTCCCACGCCCAAGCTGCGCTCACTGGAGCTGGTTGCGCCTACCAAATACACGGCCAGCCTCACGGAAAAGCCCCTGACCGAGGACGCCACCTCGGGCCAGGCCACCGAGCAGCTGCCCACCTACAATGCCTTCTCGAAAGACGGCGACGTGACGGCCGAGCTGGTGTTTGTAAATTACGGCGTACCCAAGGACTACGAGGAGTTGGAGCGTCGCGGCATCAGCGTGAAGGGCAAAATCGTCATCGCCAAGTACGGCGGCTCGTGGCGCGGCATCAAGCCCAAAGTGGCCGCTGAGAAAGGCGCCATCGGCTGCCTGATTTATTCCGACCCCAAAGACGACGGCTATGGGCAAGGCGACGTGTACCCCAAAGGCGCCTTTAGGCCTGAAACCGGCGCCCAGCGCGGTTCCGTGCTCGATATGCCTACCTACCCCGGCGACCCCCTCACGCCCGGCTACGGCTCCACGAAGAACGCCAAGCGCCTCGATTATAAAAAGGCCCCCACGCTGACTCAAATCCCGGTGTTACCCATTTCCTACGGCGATGCCCAGCCCCTGCTCGCTGCCCTAGCCGGGCCCATGGCGCCCGACGCCTGGCGCGGCGCCCTGCCTATCCCTTACCACTTGGGCCCGGGGCCAGCCAGGGTGCACTTGCAGCTGGCTTTTAACTGGAAAACCGAGCCGGTGTACAACGTCATTGCCACCCTCAAAGGCAGCCAGTACCCCGACCAGTGGGTGATGCGCGGCAACCACCACGACGCCTGGGTGAACGGCGCCAGCGACCCGCTCAGTGGCATGGTGGCTGAGCTAGCCGAGGCCCAGGCCGTGGGCGAGCTGTACAAGACCGGCTGGCGTCCCAAGCGCACGCTCATGTACTGCGCCTGGGATGGCGAGGAGCCCGGTCTGCTGGGCTCCACCGAGTGGGCCGAAACCAACGCCAAGCAGCTCCAAAAGAACGTGGTGGCTTACCTGAATACCGACAATAACGAGCGTGGCTTCCTGTACGCGGCCGGCTCGCACACGCTGGAGAAGTTCTTTAACCAAGTGGGCCGCGATGTGATGGACCCGGAAAAAAACATGTCCATCAACGACCGCCGCCGGGCCCTGGACTTGGTAAGCGGCAGCCCCGAAGCCCAGAAAGACGCCCGCGACCGCGCCGACCTGCGCATTGACGCGCTGGGCGCCGGCTCCGATTATTCGCCCTACATCCAGCACCTGGGCATCCCATCGATGAACGTGGGCTTTGGCGGCGAGGGCGAGGGCGGCGAGTACCACTCCATCTACGACTCCTTCGACCACTTCACCCGCTTCAAAGACCCCAATTTTGCCTACGGCATCGTACTGGCCCAGACCATGGGCCGCGCCGCCCTACGTCTTGCCAATGCCGATGTGCTGCCCTTCGAGTTCCAGAACTTTTCCAACACCGTGGCTAAGTACGGCACTGAGGTAAAGCAACTGGCCGACAACATGCGTATCGAAACCGAAAAGCAAACCAAACTCCTGGCCGAGAAGCGCTACGAAGCCGTGGCCGACCCCACCGAAACCATGCTCCCGCCCAAAGACCATGAAGCAGTACCCTACCTCAACTTCTCGCCGCTCGACAATGCCTTGGTGAAGCTGGAGCAAAGCGCCCAAGCCTATGCCCAGGCCCGTAAAACCAACGCCACCCTCTCCGCCGACCGCAAAAAGGAGCTCGATCAACTGCTATATCAGTCTGAGCAGCAGCTACTTAGTGCCGAGGGCCTCCCCCGCCGCCCTTGGTACCGGCACCAGATTTACGCCCCCGGCTTCTACACCGGCTACGGCGTGAAGACGCTGCCCGGCATCCGCGAGGCGGTGGAGGAACGCAAGTGGGCCGAAGCCGACGAGCAAATCAAGCGCACCGGCGCTGCCATCGAGCGGTTCGCGGACCAAGTGAACCGAGCGGCCGCGGTGGCCGGCCCCGCCCCGACGCAGTAGCCCGGGTCCCCACGGGGGCTTCGCACCGCGAAACGGATTTTGGCCATACTATTGGCAAACGATTACCCTCACTTATAACACCGCTTTCAATGAAACACTTCCTTACCCAATGCTTGTCCGCGGCGCTGCTGCTCGGCGGGGCCCTCGTGGCCAGCTGCAACCAGCCCGCTCCTACCGCCGCCACCGCCCCGGCCGGGGCCCCCAATGCCTATTTCGAGCCCACCGAAACGGGCGTGAAAACCGGCGGCGTGCAGGTCATCCCCATCACAACGCCCAAGGGTAAGTTCAACATTTGGACGAAGCGCTTCGGCAACAACCCTAAAATTAAGGTGTTGCTACTCAACGGCGGGCCTGGAGCCACGCACGAGTATTTTGAGTGCATGGAAAGCTTCCTGCCCAAAGAAGGCGTTGAGTTCATCTACTACGACCAGCTCGGCTGCGGCAATTCCGATAATCCCAAGGACACTTCCATGTGGAGCCTGCCGCGCTACGTGGAAGAAGTGGAGCAGGTGCGGAAAGCATTGAATCTGAATAAGGACAACTTCTACCTACTGGGCCATTCCTGGGGCGGCATCTTGGCGGCCGAGTACGCCTTCAAGTACCAGCAGAACCTGAAAGGCCTTATCATCTCCAACATGATGATGAGTTGCCCGGCCTATGGCAAGTACGCCGACGAGGTGCTGGCCAAGCAGATGAAGCCCGAAGTGCTGGCTGAAATCCGCAAAATTGAGGCCGCCAAAGACTTCAAAAATCCCCGCTACATGGGCTTGCTCGAACCCAATTTCTACGCCCAGCACCTGTGCCGCATCGTTCCCAACCCGGAGCCGGTACAGCGTGCGACGAGCAAAATCAACCAGTCGCTCTACGTGACCATGCAGGGCCCCAGCGAGTTCGGCATCTCGGGCAAGCTCACTAAGTGGGACCGGGTGCCCGACCTGCCCAAGCTCACGGTGCCGTTCCTGTCCATCGGCGGGAAATACGACACGATGGACCCCGAACACATGCGCATGATTGCCACCAAGGTGCAGAACGGCGCTTCGCTCATCTGCCCCCAAGGCAGCCACATGAGCATGTACGACGACCAAGCAACCTACATGCAGGGACTGCTAAAATTCGTTAAAGCGGTGGATGACAAAACATTCAAAGCCGGGGCCCTCTAGGCGCTGGCCGTCGGCGCTTTTTTTTGCAGTTGACGGCTAAAAACTTGGAGCATCACAGGCAACGCAGAGCGTTGGATGGTTAGGGCCGGCGGAAGCCAGCGAATGCGCGGACATAAAAAGGCCCCGCTGCGAGCGCAACGGGGCCTTTTGATAAAGCACTAGAATAAATACACGTTAATAGGCGGCCGACAACTAGCCGTACGTAGAGACCTTACAAAATCATGCCAGTTTCGGCAATAGCCTCCCGACCGTTGTAGTCAATGCGCGGGAGCGGCCGAAAAAGTTTACCTTTGAGCGCTATTTTCATCCCCTCAACATTTTTTAGTGTTTTTACCCTTCCGCTTCCTTGCCCTCGCCGCTGGGGCCCTGGTGCTGGGCTTGCCCGCCTGCCAAACCCGCCCCGTTGAGGGCGAAAAAGCCGCCGCTGCCGCCAACGGGGTCCCCGCTAAGCCCGCCCCCGTCGACACCATCAAGATCAAAGCGCTGGCCATGCGGCGCGATTCGCTGAAAGCCGACAGCATCGCCCGCAAAAATGGGCAACTGCCAGGGGCCATCTTGCCGGGTCACCGCATCGTGGCCTTTCGAACGGATGTTGCCATAAAAGGCTACGATGCGGTGACCCGGCAAGATGGCCCCTGGCAGCTGCCCATTTTTGCGGGCGATGCTGTCGGCTTTCAGTGAATCGCGCCGCATGGCCAGCGCTTTGATCTTGA
>JANPOR010000201.1:0-3065 GCA_031428075.1 Hymenobacter sp.
CTGCCCGACCTCACTTCTTCCTGGCGCGAGCGGTTCGAGCACATGGTAACGAGCGGCCGCTAGCCAAGTTTTGGGCCCTGCGCAGCCCACAATTCGTGGTTCATAATCGTAGAAATAGGCCTCGATTTTCTCCCCAGCGCCCGCAAGCAGTTCGCGTGCTATAAGCTCTTGGGCGACCAAACCCTGGCCCAGGTGCCAGCCGCGAAGCTTTTCTGGCAACCGCACTCCGCCAGCAACAGCATCGCCATGATTGTCAAGCACCTCGGCGGCAATATACTTTCACGGTGGACGGATTTCCTGACCGCAGACGACGAGAAGGCCTGGCACGAACGGGAAGCAGAGTTTGCCCACGACCTTACGACTCCCGCCGAAGTGATAGTGCGCTGGAACGAAGGCTGGCACTGCCTGTTCGGGGCCCTGAAAACCCTCACGGAAGTCGATTTAAGCAAGGAAATCTTCATCCGAAACATGGGCCACACTGTGGTCGGGGCCGTCGACCGTCAGCTGGCCCATCACCTACCACATGAGGCAGGTGGTGTTTATCGGCAAGCTAGTGTGCGGCGACGCTTGGCTGTTGCTGTCCATCCCCCGGGGCCAGTCGGCAGCTCATAACGCGGAAAAGTTCGCCCGCCCCCCGCACCGCGAATACTTCACCAGTAAACGGCTCGGGGGCCTGCCAGGGTAGCAGGGGCGGGTCCGCACGTGGGGACCGTTCAAACGCGCGAAATGACACAGGCTACGCCACGGCCCACCCTTACTTTTGCTTGCGTGACCAACTTCCCCGAGTTTTTGCGCTACGCCACGCTGGCCGGCTACCAGTGGCAGCACCCGGGCCTACTGCTGCTCATCGGGGCGGTGCCGCTGCTGTTTTTGCTGCGCCGGGGCCTGGCCCACCGCTGGCGGGCCCCCGTGATTGTAACGCTAGCCCCCGGCGCGGCCCCCGGCACCGGAGCAGTCGCGCTGCTGCGCTTTGTGCCCGATGCGGTGCTGGCCCTGGCTCTGGCCCTGGCCGTGGTGGCCCTGGCCCGCCCCCAGCGCACCGACGAGCGAGTGGAACAGATCGGGCGCGGCGTCGACATCGTGCTGGCCGTGGATGTGTCGGGCTCAATGGAAATCCAGGATCTGCGCCCCAACCGCCTCGAAGCCGCCAAGCGCCTGGCCACGGCCTTCGTCGACCGCCGCGCCGGCGACCGCCTTGGGTTGGTGGCGTTCGCCGGCACGGCATACTCGCTGGCCCCACTCACCACCGATTACGACCTGTTGCGCGAAGACTTGGCCAGCCTCAAACTGGGTTTGATTGCCGACGACGGCACGGCCATCGGCACGGCCCTAGGCGTGGCCATCAACCGCTTGCGCGAATCGACAGCCCGCTCGCGGGTGTGCATCTTGCTGTCGGACGGCGAAAATACCGGCGGAGCCCTCGACCCTCTGCTCGCCGCCCGCCTGGCCCACGCCTACGGCATCCGCCTCTACACCATCGGGCTGGGCAAAGACGGCTTTGTACCTTTTGGACAAGACTCGCTGGGCCACGCCCGCTACGTGCAGACCCGCCTCGACGAAACCACCATGCGCGAGTTGGCCCAAGCCGCCGACGGCCAGTTTTTTCGAGCAACCGACAACGCCGCCCTTCAGCAGATATTCGTCCGCATCGACGGCCTCGAAAAATCCGACATCCGCCAGTTGCGCTACCGCAACACCAAGGATTTTTACCGTCCCTACCTGGCCCTCAGCATTGCGCTATGGCTGCTGTGGCTGGCTTTGAAAAGCACCTTTATGAGCAACCCGCTGGAAGATTAGCCTTTTTGGCGATTAGCTAACCGCCATCAGCCATTAGCTAATCGCCAAAAAATACCTGCCCTACCTTTACGCTATGCCCAGCATTGCCGATAATATCCATTCGTTTGAGGAAAAACTAGCGGGCACCGGAGCCCGGCTGGTGGCCGTCACCAAAACCCACCCCGTGCCGCTGCTGCGCGAAGCCTACGCCGCCGGCAGCCGACTGTTTGGCGAAAACCGGGCCCAGGAAATGGCCGACAAGGCCCCCCAGCTACCGCCCGATGTGGAGTGGCACCTCATTGGCCACCTGCAAACCAACAAGGTCAAGTACATTGCCCCGTTCGTGCATACCGTGCAAAGCATCGACAGCCTGCGCCTGCTGCAGGAACTGGACCGCCAAGCGGCCCGCTACGGCCGCACCATTCAGGGCCTGCTACAATTCCACATCGCCCGGGAGGAAGCCAAAACCGGTCTTTCCTTTGCCGAAGCCGAAGCCCTACTCACTTCCGCCGAATTCGGGGCCCTGCAAAATGTTCAGCTCACTGGCGTGATGGGCATCGCTACCAACGTTGCCGACGAAGCACAAATCCGTCAGGAATTTGGCCAGCTCCGCGGATATTTCGACGCGCTGAAGGCCGCGCATTTCGCCGCTAACGATGGTTTTCGTGAAATATCGATGGGCATGAGCGGCGACTACGCTCTGGCCCTGACCGAAGGCAGCACGCTCATTCGCGTCGGCAACGCCATTTTCGGCAACCGCGGGCAGCTTTAGCGGTTGTTGTCTCTCTGCACCATTGCCCACGAATCAATAAGGCGTTTCGTCTACAATACAAAATTCACCACATGACCGCTCGATTACTGATTCAACTCGCGGCCGGCCTAGGCCTACTAGGCGTGGCCATCGGGGCCTTCGGGGCCCACGGCTTGCGGCCCATGCTCGAAGCCTCGGGCCGCTTCGACACCTTCGAAACCGCTGTGCGCTACCAGTTTTACCTCGCGCTGGCCATGCTCGCGGTGGGTGTGCTGTGGGCCGCCCGGCCCGAACTCCGCCTGGGTCTTATCGGGGCCCTGTGGCTGGCGGGGGTGCTGGTGTTCAGCGGCTCGCTCTACGCGCTGTGCTTCACGGGCGTGACGAAGCTGGGGGCCGTGGCCCCCGTAGGCGGCTTGCTACTCATCGGCGGCTGGCTGAGCCTGCTGCTGGCCGTGCGCAACTTATAGAACCCCGGAAAACTTTGCCCACAAAAAAAGGCGGCCTGCTTGCGCAGGCCGCCTTTTTTAGCATCGAGACG
>JANPOR010000202.1:0-11346 GCA_031428075.1 Hymenobacter sp.
ATGCAGGGGCCCATGAAGACCTACAGCTACTTAATGCCTATCATCTTCCTGTTCGTGCTGAACAGCTTTGCTGCCGGCCTCACCTGGTATTACTTCGTGTCAAACGTCATCACTTTCGCCCAGCAGGCCATCACTAAGTCCTTCGTGGACGACACTAAAATCCGCGCCCAGCTCGAAGTCAATAAGGTGAAAAACAAGGACAAGAAGCCCACCGGCTTTCAAGCCCGCATCGCCGAAGCCATGAAGGCGTCGCAAGAGCGCGAAGCTCAAGGCAAGAAGAAGTCCTAACCGCAGCTTGCGCCACGGAAATAGAAAAAGGCCTGCATCTGCGGGCCTTTTTCGTATCAGTTAGGTGCGTTCCAAAACGAGCGGGTTCGTGGTTCAGCCCTATTCTTTCCACACGCCTTCGAGCAAAATCTGGTTCATTGGATTGGCCCCAAGACAGCGTACGTTGTTCTGGCTCAAGCGAATCAGCTCGTCGTAATACAGGCTGATAACCGGACACTCGGCCACCACGAGGCGATCCATCTGTTGGTAAAGGGCCGTGCGCCGGGCTCCGTTCTGCTCCCGGATGGCCTGGTCGTAAAGGTGGTCAAAGGCGGGGCTTTTGTAGTGCGTTTTGTCGGGGCCCGCGGGGCTGAAATTCGGGCTGTAGAACAGGGCCAGGTAGTTTTCGGCGTCAGGGTAGTCGCCGAGCCAGCTTTTGGCGAAAAAGGCCGCCCGGCCGTTGTCGACCAGCTCCTGCTGGGCCGCCGACTGATTGATGTCGACCTGCACTTGCACGCCCACGTTGGCCCACTGCTTCTGCAAGTATTCGCCGATTTCCTTGCGCTCGGCCACCGTGCTCAGGCGCAGGCGCAGCGGGTGGGCAGGGCCCCAGCCGGCGGCCCGCAACAGCGCCCGCGCCTTGGCCGGCTGGAAATCGTAGCCCGGCACCAGCTGCTGGGAAAAGGATGGCAGCGCCGCCGGCACGAAGCCCGCCGTACCAGCCTGGCCCACGTGGTTGAGCAGGTAAGCCGTCAACTCGGTCTTGTTAAGGGCCCAGGCCAGGGCCTGGCGCACGCGCACGTCGCGCAGGGCACGGCCCTGCACGGCCTGCTCGCCAGTGAGGTGAGTGCTATCCAGCTGAATACCGAGGTATTCGGTGTTCAGATAAGGCACTTTCTGCACCGCGAATTTGCCACGGAAATCAGCCCGTACGGTGCCGTCGCGGTTCATCACCAGATCGCGCGAGCCTTCGCGGATGCCCGACAGGAAATCGAGCTTACCCTGCATGAAAGTCAAAAACTCGGTTTTCCGGTCGGCGATGAAGCTGATGGCTACCGCGTCTAGGTAGGGCAGTTGACGGCCCCGAGCGTCGCATCGCCAATAGTGCGGGTTTTTCTTATAAAGCAACACGTTGCCTTCGTCCCACAGCCGAAACTGGAAGGGGCCCGTGCCCACCGGGTGCTCGCGGAAATCCTTGCCGTAGTGTTGCACGGCTTCGCGGGGCACCACGTAGGTGTAGGGCATGGTGAGGATGCCCAGGAACGGAATGAACGGCGCTTTGAGGTGGATGCGCAGCGTGGAATCGTTCACGGCCACGAAGCAGGTGTCGCTAGGGCTGCCGTCGGGCTTTTCCAGCACCTTGCCCCGGAAGATCCAACCCCCAGTGCTGGCCGTGGCCGGGTCCAGAATGCGCTGGAAGGAATACACGAAGTCGGCTGCTTTAACGGCACGCATGGTGGTAGACCCTATAGCTATAGATTCATGAATTTTATAATCCACTAGTCTTCCATGCATTCTTATTTCGCCTTCCGCTTCTGCCCTTGCCTCCTGCTCTAGTTGTTGTTTTGATAATTTAAAAATGGCGGTGTCTTCGTGAAACAAAACGTGCGGCCGCAGCCAAAACGTGTACGTCAGCCCGTCAGGCGAAATCTGGTAGCGCCGGGCCAGCGCCGGTACCGGCCGCAGGGTTGAATCCAACTCCATCAATCCATTATACAACTGCGACACCGCCCACGAATTGGCTTGGTTACGGGCAAAGGCAGGGTCGAGCGAGGTGAGGGCCTCGGGCTGATTGTAGCGAAACACCCGGCGCTCGTCGGCCGCCGTTGCGCCGGGGCCCTGGCAACCGACCAGGGCCCCGGCGCCCGCTAAAAATACGGCCCAACGGGCCCAAAAATGCCGCATAAGAACAGAAATGAGCTTGGCTTGTTCGGGCAAAGATAAAGGCGGCCTGTCGGCACCGACTCTTCTTAATTTTACCCATTCCATGCAGCTTACCTATCTCGGCCACTCCGCGTTCCTGGCAACCATCGGCACTACCCGCGTGCTGTTCGACCCCTTCATCCGCTCCAATCCGTTGGCCAAAGACATTGATGTGGACGCCATTGAAGCCGATTTCATCCTGCTCTCACACGGCCACGGCGACCACATCGCCGACGCGGAGGAAATCGGCAAGCGCACCGGGGCCACCATCCTGGGCATTGCCGAAGTGGCCGGCTATTTCGGAGCCAAAGGCCTGAACGTCATCGGTACTAACCTCGGCGGCAAGGTGCAGCTGCCCTTCGGCACGGTGCATTGCGTGGCCGCGGCCCACTCCAGCTCGTTCCCCGACGGCTCCTACGCCGGGGTGCCGATGGGGTTTGTCATCAAAACCAATGAAGGACAGACGTTTTACTTCGCCGGCGATACGGCCCTGACCTACGACCTCAAGCTCATCGGCGAGCGGCACAAGCTCGATTTCGCCCTGCTGCCCATCGGCGACCATTACACGATGGGCCTCACCGACGCGCTGGTGGCTGCCGATTGGGTGGGGGTCCAAAAAATCGTCGGTATGCACTACGACACCTTCCCGCCGCTGGTCATCGACCACGCCGCCGCTCAGGCCGAGGCCCAGGCCGCCGGTAAAGAGTTACACCTCTTAAAAATCGGCGAAACGGTGACGCTGTAACCGCAACAGCCGGCCCGCCCGTAAAACATACTTCGGATTTGCCGGGCCCGCCCGGGCTTGGCGAATCCGTTTTTTTTGGCCTTATTTTGTGGTTAGCAAAGCCGGGCCCGCCGGACCGGCTTTGCTAACCCTATCGGCTTAGTTCTATATTTTCAGCCCCGGCCGCTTCCGTATTCCGTTACTTCTCATGGGAAAAATTATCGCGGTAGCCAACCAGAAAGGCGGCGTGGGGAAAACCACCTCGGCTATCAACCTCGCGGCCTCGCTGGCCGCCCTGGACTACCGGACCCTGCTCGTGGACGCCGACCCGCAGGCCAACGCTACATCGGGCGTAGGCTACGACCCCAAGGACATCCAGCACAGCATCTACGAATGCATGGTCGATGGCATCAACGCCCGCGACATTATTTTAAGCACCAACATTCTGCCCCAACTCGACCTCATGCCTTCCCACATCGATTTGGTGGGCGCTGAGGTGGAAATGATCAACCTGCCCAACCGGGAGGCCAAGATGAAAGAGGCCCTGCGCCCGCTGGCCGAAGAGTACGATTTCATCATCATCGACTGCTCGCCCTCGCTGGGCCTCATCACCGTGAACGCCCTCACGGCGGCGCACTCGGTAATCATTCCGGTGCAGTGCGAATACTTCGCGCTGGAAGGCTTGGGCAAGCTGCTCAACACCATCAAAATCATCCAGAGCCGCCTCAACACGAACCTAGAGATTGAAGGTATCCTGCTCACGATGTACGACGTGCGCCTGCGCTTGAGCAACCAAGTAGTAGAAGAAGTGCGCATGCATTTCCAGCAGCTCACTTTCGACACCATCATCCCGCGCAACGTGAAGCTGAGCGAGGCCCCCAGCTTCGGCATCCCCGCCATCATGCACGACGCGGAAAGCAAAGGGGCCATCAGCTACCTCAACTTGGCCCGCGAAATCGTGGAGAAAAACAGCGTGGAAGCCAAGCCCGAAGCCGAAGCAGCCGACGAAGCAGCGTAGTGCTGGCTCTTTTTACGTCGATGGAATCCTACGCCGAATTGATGGGCCAGCCACCCGGATTTCAGGTAACCTATCGCTTCACCGCTGAGGAAGGCGGCCGGTGGAGCACACCGCATCAACATATTCAGTGGGACTTTCGGTATGAAGATAAGACAATCCATACCGGCACATTCATGATTTGGCCTGAATTTTTAGGGCCAAACGGGGACATATTGGCGGCCGGTCCTCTTCCCGTATTTGGGCAGGCTAATATGTTTTTTTCTAGGCCCAGGGCCCCAAGACTTCCACCGCCAGCACATCCGGCCCAGGGTGCGGGGCTATTTTGTGGAAGGCCCACGACGGGTCGGCGTATGCGAGGTTGTTGGGGTACTGGGCCTTCACATAAACACATAGAAGATTCAAGGCTATTACTTTAAAGCAGAGGCACGCCCAATAGGCGGGGGTGGCAGCGGGCGGTGCAGCGAGTCGCGCCGAAATATGGAAAGTGCCTTGATGCCCCCGCCCGGCCGGTAAGCCAACACCTCGGGCCCCAAGCTGTCGGCGTAGGGCTGCGGATGCCAGCGGTAGGCCGTGAGGTAGTAGCGGGCCGCCGGGCTATTAACCAGCCGGATGCGTTTTTGCTGCTCGGTACTCAGTGCAAACAAGTTAACATAAATGATGGCCGGCTGCGGCCCGGTTACGGTAATGACCGGGCTGTGGTCGTGGCCAAGTAGCCACTCCAGGCCGTAGCGGTAGCTAGGGCCCCAGTAATCGCGCTCAAATAAGCGCTCGGCCGTGGCGTTGGGCAAGCAGCTAAAATAGGTTTGCTGATTGGGGTAGGCTCGGGTAATGAACCGCAGCGTACGGACCCCATCGAACACCACCAGCGCCAACGCCAAGCTCACGAGCCCGCGTCGCCACCGGTCCGGCCCGTGCAGGACGGGAACCCAGCTTTGCGCGAGCACCTGCACGCCCCGCACCGCCAGCAATAACAACGCCGGGTAAATGAAATATAGGTGCCGCCACCCGTCGAATACCACCGAGTGGAGCCCGATGACGGCCACCAGCGGGGCCAGCAGCCACAGCAGAAACAAGCCGTCGAGTTGCGCTGCCCAACGCCAACTTTTCCCGTTCCGCCAAACTTGGCGCACCACCGCGCCCGCGCCTACCAGGGCGGCCAGCACATAAGGCACCGGGGTGGTGATGATTATCCACACGGGCAGGTAATGCCAGGGCAAGGCAGGGGCCGGCACCAACCGGCCCCAGTACAAGGCCGTACCGGGCCAGGGCACGTGGCTCATCACGCGTAGCGCGTAGCGAAAACTGGTTAGCGGATCTTCCCACAGGTAGGGCCAAAAAATGATGGTTGCACCTACCGTGGCGCCCGCGTACAACCCTGCCACGCCCAGTAGCCGCAGGCGCTCCCGGCCTGATCCGGCCTGCCAAGCCTGCCAGCCCAGCCAGCCAATCGCGAACGCGGGGAGGATAACGCCCGGCATCCGCACCCCAATGGCCAGCCCCGTGGCACCAGCGGCCAGCAAGGCCCGGCCGGCCACCGGCTGCCGGGCCAGCCAGACCACCGCCAGCATGGCCACTGTGAACAGGGCCATAAAGCCGACGTCCTTTCCGTTATAAAAAGCTTCGGCAGAAAAGCGCGGCGACAGCACTAGCAGTGCCGCGCCCAGCAAGGCCAGGCGACGGCTGCGGAAACGCAGCCGCCCCAGGCCGTACAAAGCCACTACGCCCGCCACAAACACCAAAAAGATAAAGCCGTGCCGTACCGCGTAGTAGCCGCGCGGCTGCCGCGGGTACAACAGTCGGCCCAGCACGGCTGCGGGCGTTTCCACCACCGAGCCGTGGATGATGCCGCTCGTCGGCAGCCAGGGAATGCGCGGGTCAGCGGGTAGCCGTGACTGCCACCTGGCCGGGGCCAGCCGCCTAGCGACGTAATTTGCCGTAACGTTCCCAAGGTTGTGGTCGGTGAATTCGTCCCAGGAAATGCCATAGCCCCGGTACAGAGCGGAGCCCAGTAGGAGCAGTAATCCAAGCAGGGCAAGGGGCACCCAACGGTGCCGGGCCGGGCGGGTGGCCCTAACAACAGAATCAGCCATCGGCCCGCAAGGTAGAACTCATCGACCGGGGCGTCCATCCATTCCCCGCTGGGTACACCCGTTCAAGCCCTGCACCAAACCGGTCCGCCCACGGCAGGGAAAATGCAACGATTTCAAAGACGCACCAAACCTGTTCTTCTACCGCCGGAGTGCCCTGCTGGGGCTGGCGGATGTTCGGCAGAACTTGAACGGCGGGCCCCAGCTTGCGCTTCGCGCTACTATCCGTAATTTTGAACTTGCTTCTGCCGCCATTTTCCGCAGGAGCTGCCGCGATGACCGTAGAGAAAAACGACGATAGAGCCCCAGCCACCCCGCTTCAGCCGCAGCCCAAGCGCAAAATGGGTGGCCTGGGCCGGGGCCTCAGCGCCCTCATTGAGGGCAGCTACGAGAAAAAAGGCGACCGGGAGCGCATCGTGGTGCCCCATCCGGCCAATTCGGTAGGACTGATTCCGGTGGAGCAAATCGAGGCTAATCCCTACCAGCCGCGCACCCACTTCGACCAGGAGGCCTTGGCCGAACTGGCCGACAGCATTAAAATTCAAGGCATTATCCAGCCCGTGACCGTGCGCCAAACGGGCCCCAACTTCTACCAGCTCATCAGCGGGGAACGGCGCTTGCAGGCGTCGAAGCTGGCGGGGCTCGACGCCATTCCGGCCTACATCCGCAAGGCCGACGACCAGCAGATGCTGGAAATGGCGCTTATTGAGAACATCCAGCGCGAAAACCTCAACGCCATTGAAATCGCCCTCAGCTACCAGCGCCTGCTGAGCGAGTGCCAGCTGCGCCAGGAAGAGCTGGGCGAGCGGGTGGGCAAAAACCGCTCGACCGTCACGAACTACCTGCGCTTGCTGAAGCTGCCGCCCGATGTCCAAGTGGGCCTGCGCGACGCCGAGATCAGCATGGGCCACGCCCGCGCCCTCATCGGCATCGAAGACCCCCGCCAGCAGGTGGCCCTGTTCCGCCGCATTGTAGCCGAAGAGATGTCGGTGCGCCGCGTGGAGGAGCTGGTGCGCAACGGCTTCGGGCGCCTCCCGGCCGAGGGCCCTAACTCTTCCCCGCGCTCCGCCGACCCGGTGGTGCCCGTGGCCGAGCTGCGCCGCACCGAGCGCACCCTCACCGACCGTTTCGGCTCGCGGGTGCAAGTGCGGCCCGGCCCTAAGGGCAATGGCGAAATTAAAATCGCCTTTGACTCGGTGGAGGACATGCAACGGATTCTGCACATTCTACATCCGGCTTAGTGAAGTTGCTTTTCGCTAATGTTTCGAGGGTTATGAGTAAATATTTGCCGCCGCTTACCGCGTTGCTGCTGATGTTCATTGCCGCCCTGGGGCCCCGGGTCGGGCGCGCCCAGGTGCCCTTCGACCCGTCTAACCCAAACGCCAACAACCCCGCCGTGCCGCGCACGGTGCGCCCCGACACGGCCCGCGTGCGCAAGCCCACGGCCGCCGATAAACGCAAAAAAGCAGCCGACGATTCGGTGCGCCGCACCGAGAAGCTGTTTGGCTTTCGCGTGACGCGGCCGGCCAAGGCGGGCTACCTAGCTTTGGTGCCCGGACTGGGCCAGGTGTATAACCGCCGCTGGTGGAAGCTGCCGATTGTGTACGGCGGCGTGGGCACGGTGGTGGGCATTCTGGTCTTTGAGCAGCGGGGCCTGAATGAGTACAGCAAGGCCAGCAAAGTGTTATTGGGCGACCCCGACAATAAAGTACCGCCCGACCCCACCGCAATCGGTAACATCGGCAAATTAGGCCCCCGTGCCGGCAAAGAGCGTACCCCCGATGCCATCCAGAACGGCATCGTTTTTTACCGCCACTACCGCGACGCGTTTATCCTCTACACCGGCGTGGCTTACGGCATCCAGATACTCGACGCCATCGTGGACGCGCACCTGCACTCGTTTGACGTGAGCGACGACCTGACGCTGCGCTGGCAACCAACGCTACTGCCTGTGCCCGGCCCGGCGGTGGGCCTGCACCTTTCGCCCGGCGTGGTGGTGGCCCTGCATTTTAAATAATAATCTCGCATGAACATTCTCCTCATCGGCTACGGCAAGATGGGCCAGACGCTGGGGGCCCTAGCCACCGCGCGCGGCCACCGCATTGCGGGCATCGTGGACCCTAACCAAGCCAACGGCCCGGTCATCACCGATTTTACGGTCGCCACCGCCGACGTGGCCATCGAGTTCACCCGGCCCGACGCGGCCTTCGCCAACGTGACGGCCTGCCTGCGCCAAGGCATCCCGGTAGTATGCGGCTCGACGGGCTGGCTGGCCCAATGGAACGACGCCCTGACCCTGAATAATGAATTGAGCGGCAGCTTGTTCTACGCTTCTAACTACAGTGTGGGCGTGAACCTGTTTTTTCATTTCAACAAATATATTGCCGCCAAAATGTACCAGTTTGGGGGCTACGATGTGGCAGTGCACGAAACCCACCACCTCCAAAAGCTCGACCAGCCGAGCGGCACCGCCGTCACGGCCGCCGAAGGCATCCTGGCCCACTTCCCAACTAAAACCAGCTGGCGCAACGCCCCCGCGCAGGGCCCCGACGAGTTGGCCGTCATCAGCGAGCGGACGGCCGACGTGGTGGGCACGCACATAGTGACGTACACTTCGGATGCAGACACGCTGGAGCTGAAGCACGAGGCCCACTCGCGGGCCGGTTTTGCCCAAGGTGCGCTGCTGGCCGCCGAGTGGCTGCCGGGCCGGGCGGGCGTGTTCGGCATGAAGGAATTGCTGGGCCTGTAGGGCTGCTCGCACGAAAGCTTCCCCGCCGTCGTTAACTTGCGTCAGCTTTCTGCTACTCTTTTTTCAAATCCACTCCCCCTGAGCGCTGGCCGCAGCCCGTGCCTTTGCTATGGCCCTCCTCACCACCCCGCGCTACGGCGCCGGATCTCCGCCCCCGAAGCCCAAGAGCAAAACCCGCGAATGGACCGATTCGCTGTTGTTTGCCGTCGTGGCGGCCACCCTCATCCGCTGGGCCACGTTCGAGGCTTATACCATTCCTACGCCCAGCATGGAGCACTCGCTGCTGGTAGGCGACTACCTGTTCGTAAGCAAGTTGCACTACGGCACCATCACGCCGCAAACGCCCTTACAGATCCCGCTGACGCACCAGACGGATCCAATTTTCCACCTAAAAAGCTACTCCGATCTAATTCAACTGCCAACGTTCCGCTTCCCCGGCTTCAGCAGCATCCAGCGCAACGACGTGGTGGTGTTCCACGTGCCGTTTGAACTGGAATACCCGGCGGACCTGCGCACCAACTACATCAAGCGCTGCGTAGCCATTGCCGGCGACAAGCTGGAGGTTCGCGACCACCAGCTTTACATCAACGGCCAAGCGGCCCCCAACCCGGCCGGCTTGCAGAGTAAGTACTTCCTGCGCATCCCCGAGGCCAACGACGAGGTAACGGCCGCCTTCCGCGCCCAAGGTGTGGTCGACTATCGCAACCTGGCCACCGGCGACCCCGTGCTGCAAGAGGTGCCCGGCTACGGCACGGGCTACGAGGTAGACTGCACGCCCGAGGCGGCTGCTTACTTCGAAAAGCAGCCCTACGTGAAGGAGATCATCGCCGAAACCATTCCGGCCGGCCAACCTGAGGTTAACCAAGCGGTGTTTCCCGACAACCCCGACTACCCCACCACCTTCAACAATCCGGCTGCCCCTGGCCTGCACCACTGGAATAAGGACAACTACGGACCCATTTCGCTGCCCAAAAAAGGCGAAACAGTGGAACTGACGGCCGACAACGTGCCACTTTACTACAAAATTATTCTGCGCTACGAGCACAACGCAGGCATCACGATGCAGGGCGGCGTGATTTTACAAAACGGCAAGCCGCTGAAGTCTTACACTTTCAAGCAGAACTATTACTTCATGATGGGCGACAACCGCCACGACTCGCTCGACTCGCGCTTCTGGGGCTTTGTGCCCGAAGACCACGTCGTGGGCAAGGCCGTTCTTATCTGGCTTTCAATTGATCCCTACGCCGATTTCTTACACAAAGTCCGCTGGAGCCGGTTATTCCATACCATTAACTAGTGTGAAATTGCTTGATTGTACAAAAAACGCCGCCCCGGCTCGGGGCGGCGTTTTTTATTTAAAGCATTGCGCTGAATCACCATTTAATCGGCGCCAAGCCTTCACTTTCCAGCCAGTCGTTGGCCTTACTGAAGGGCTTACTGCCGAAAAAACCTTTATCAGCAGCATAAGGCGAAGGATGCACCGACTTTAAAATCAAGTGCTTGCTGGCATCGATCAGTTCTGCTTTCTTACCCGCATAGGCCCCCCAGAGAATAAACACCACGTGTTCTCGCCCTTCCGACACCTTGCGGATGACGGCATCAGTGAATTCTTCCCAACCCTTTTTCTGGTGTGAGCCCGGCTCGCCGGCCCGCACTGTGAGTGTCGCGTTGAGGAGCAACACGCCCTGCTGGGCCCAGCGGTCGAGGTTACCGTTTACAGCGGGTGCGGCAGCGGGCAAGTCGCTTTGCAATTCTTTGAAGATGTTGTGCAGCGAGGGCGGCGTGCGCTGGCCCTCCGCCACCGAAAACGAAAGACCATGGGCCTGGCCCCGTCCGTGATACGGGTCTTGGCCCAAAACGACAACCTTGACCGCGTCGAACGGGCAGGCGTCAAAAGCATGAAAAATCTGCGGGCCGGCCGGGTACACGGTCGCGGTGGAGTACTCGCCCTTGACGAAGGCAATGAGGTACTGGAAATAAGGTTTGACAAACTCGTCGGCTAGCACGGGCTGCCAACTTGTGGCTATTTTTACCATAGATTTTGGGAGAAATAATGAAATAAGGAAATGTTTCCGACCTTGACAGGTATATTGGCGTAAAACCAATCGGCGCGAGCCAGTGTTAGATTTTTCAGCTTTTTAACCGATTCTCCTATGCCTACTACCACTACGCAAGGCGTCACCGTTTCGGTTACGACCAACTACTTGCCCGACTATTCGAGCCCGACGCAAGAACATTTTGTATTCGCCTACAAAATCATGATTCACAACAACAGCGACCTTACCGTGAAGCTGTTGCGACGCCACTGGCACATCCACGACGCCAGCAGCCCCGTACGCGAAGTGGAAGGCGAAGGCGTAGTCGGCCGCCAGCCTGTGCTCGAACCCGGCCAGTCGCACCACTACATGAGTGGCTGCAACCTGAAGTCGGGCGTGGGCAAAATGCGTGGCACATACCTGATGGAGCGCGTGGCCAACGGCCAGGAATTCAACGTCGAGATTCCCGAATTCACGTTGATGGTACCCTTCCGGCTGAATTAGGCGGTATTTATTTATCTTAGCTGTTTGTCGTCGCGGAT
>JANPOR010000203.1:0-7171 GCA_031428075.1 Hymenobacter sp.
CGGCGTGCGGGTGAACAAGGCCGCCGAAAAATACGTGCGCGTGACTCAGCAGGGCACCCGCCTCATTGTGGCGCTGGCCTTTCCAGAAGACGTGAAGCATATGGAACGTACCGAGGCAGTGACTATCAGCCTGCCACGGCTCCGACAGCTTACGGCCGGCGGGGCTTATTCGGCAGCCGGCAAGCTCCTGACCGAACGGCGAGGCCAGGGTGGCCACGTGCAGATCGACGGCTTTCGACAGGACAGCCTGCGCGTGCAGCCGGACCTGGGCGCGCGCCTCAACCTGACTGGCAATCAGCTCGGCTACCTGCGTGCCGATGCCGGCCGCACCCCCGGCAGCCACCCTGTGCTGTGCCTCGACGGCCGCAACCGCATCGGGGTCGCCGACCTGCACGTGCAGAGCCAGGGCGAGTTGCAGCTCGAAACCGGCGGCATCGGGCAGCTGCGCACCGCGTTTGGCGACAGCGCCCGCGCCACCCTCAGCGGGGCGGGGCTGCGCAGTCTGGGGCAGCGGTAACAACGAGCTTTCCTGTTACCTCACGGCTGTGCCCGCGCTGGAAACCAAGTTGAACATCCTGCACCGGCAGGTTCGGCGGTGGGCGGCGCTAATGGGCGGCGCGGGTGAGCGGCGCGGGGTTTTGGTGGGCGTATAAATGGCACCTGGGTCGGTTGGCCGCGCCGACTCACGCGAGATGTATTATCAGTAATTCACCCAGAGCCCTGGCCCGCCAAGCCCTGAAACACTCGTTGCTGGTGCAGCTGGCCGTCCTCTATACCTGGTACCTGGTGAGCAGTGCGTTCGTATTTGCCGGCCTGATAAAAATAGAGGGGCACCGCTTCCCGCAGATTTCGGCCGATGGGAGCGTGCACAGCCACAGCTATTTTTTTGAGATGATGTACCAATCCGGGCTGTGTTAGCAATCTATTGGGGTAGCGCAGTGCGTGGCGGGCCTGCTGCTGCTCACGCAGCCCTACGCCCTGCTGGGGGCGCTGGCCTACGTGAGCATAATGGCCAACATCTTCGTCATCACCCTTTCCTACGACTTCGGGGGCACGCCCATCATCACCGGGCTGCTGCTGGCGGGCCTGCTGCATCGGAACCACCAGGCGTGAGCTGTTCTACTAGGCGGCCATTCTGTGCACGTTTGCGCTGGAAACCTCAGCGGGTAGCCTATTTGGCGAAAGACTGGGGCTTGGGCTATGCCCGGTCGACCTTGCTGTTCGGTAACTTAATCGCTGCGGTATTCCTGGCCTACCGGTACCTGCACCTCAACGCAGTGCTGACTTTCTGGGCGGCTTACATTTTGACGCATCCCTTGAGGCGCTTCCATGGGTGATTTGCTCACGCAAGCCAAGAAAGATGGCGGACTGGCCATTAGCACCAGCAGCAGCATCTTCCTAACAGTCATTCTGCTGCTGGCTGTGTACTTAACGAAGCAACAGAAAGAGCAGGACTTGGTGACCGCTCTGCTGGTGAAGTAGCGCAGGTTCCCGGCGGATGAGGCCCACAAAAAACCGGACTACCTACCGGATATGGCAGCTAGTCCGGTTTTTTGCTCAATACTTACTAGTCGCCTACTTCTTGGCCAAGGAGCCGTCAGCATTGAACACCACATCCTGGTGCTTGCCGCCCTTGCTTATTTCAGCCTCGTAGGTGGTCGTGCCACTGGCCGATACCAGCGTAGCCGCTTCGGTCACCTTGTAGGCCTTGTAGTCGCTGGCCAGCTTGGCGCGGACGGGCGCGGGCAGCTTGGCTGGCGACATGTCCGACTCGGTTTCGACCAGCTCCCCAACCGGGGTAATCAAGGCCGACATCGTAATACCGTTCTGCTTGAAACCGGCTTCGTATTTACTACCTTCCTTCTCCCAGGTATTGGTTTTCACGGCGGGAAATTTAGCCTTGAATGTGGCGCTCACAGCGGCGGGCACCTGCGCGGGCTTCAGCATCTGGGCGTAGGCGGGGGCGGCCAAAGCGAGAGCGAAGGCAGCCATGATCATTACTTGTTTCATAGGTGAACATAGGATGATTAGTGAAATTATATCCAAAGCTCGGGACCGATAATGTGATTTTTCTGTAGTGGCACGGCCCACCAGGTCGGGGTTAAATGTCGGCCATCGGACCGGTTTAAGAGGCCGCTCACACTACAGGGCGGGTCATTCAAGGAAGCTGTTCAGTGCGTGTGTACTGGTGGCCTACCGGGGATAGGCCACCCAAACTTATCGCCCCAGTGGTCGTACAGCTTTGACCCGGCGTTCCGCTGCTCTTGGCCTTTCCCTTGTTTCATGAAGATAGCATCAAACAGTATAGGTGCCCTACTATTCTCGCTGAGGGCTTTGCTTGGGGTAGGAGCCGGTGCCCAGAGCCTCCGGCCGCCCGGGCCTCCGGTCCACCACCTACTGGCCACGCCCCAAACCGTGACGGTGGGCTACTACGATGCCGCCGCACCGCCCCATTTGCGGATTCAGTCGGGCGACATTGTGCAGATGCAAACGCTGGTGGCCTGCACGCCCGCCCTGCTCGAAGAAGCCGGCCTGCCGCCCGCCCAGGTGCAGCCCGAGCTGCGCGCCGTTATCCAGCAGGTGACGGACAAAGGACCGGGCATTCACATCCTCACCGGCCCCATCTACGTGGAAGGGGCCATGCCCGGCGACGTGCTCGAAGTGCGCATCCAGGACGTACAGGTGGCTGTGCCGTACGCCTACAATGCCTTCTCCCCCGGCCACGGCGCGCTGCCCAACGATTATCCGTACTCGCGCATGCGCATTGTGCCGCTGGATTTAAAACGAAAAGTCGGGCTGTTTGCCCCTGGCATCGAAATACCTCTGCGACCCTTTTTTGGGAGCATGGGCGTGGCGCCGCCCGATGTATCCGGCCGCATCAGCTCCTACCCGCCCTGGATTAACGCGGGCAACATCGACAACAAGGAAATGGTGGCCGGCACTACGCTCTTCATCCCGGTGCACGCGCCCGGGGCCTTGTTTTCGGCCGGCGACGGCCATGCGGCGCAGGGCGACGGCGAAGTGGACCTGAAAGCGCTGGAAACGTCGCTGGTGGGCACGTTTCAGTTCATCGTGCACAAGGACCGGCACCTGAACTGGCCCCGGGCCGAAACCCCCACGGCCTACATCAGCATGGGCTTCGACAACAGCCTCGACGAGGCCGTGAGCCTGGCCACGCGCAACATGCTTGACTTTCTGATAACGGAAAAGCATCTGAGCCGCGATAATGCCTACATGCTGGCCAGCGTGGCCGTGGACTTGCACGTAACTGAGCTCGTCGATGGCTCCAAGGGAGTACACGCCATCCTGCCCAAGAGCATCTTCATCGCCACGAAGCGCAAGTAAAAAGTGGGGCCCAGGCGTTCAGTCGGCCCTAAACGTGGGGGTTCGAAGAAAAACCTACCCGCAGCGTGTGCAGGGCCCCAGCCGGCGAAAAGTCGTAGTGCAGGGCAAAGCCGTAATACCGGCAAATCTGCTCCACGATGCTCAGGCCCAGGCCGGGCGAGTCGGAACCGGCATTATGCTTGCGAAACCGCTCAAAAAATCGGGCGGGGTTGCCGGTCACGGCCGGCCCGGCATTCGCCACCACCAACGCATCCGCCCCAAGCGTCACCTGGATGGTCCCGCCCGGCAAACCATGCTTGACCGCGTTCTGCAGCAGGTTGGAAACCAACGAATCGGCCAAGCCGGGGTGCAGGACCAGGACGGGAATTCCGGTCACGGCCACGTTGAAGGTGAGGCCGCGGGCCGTGGCCCGCTCGTGCAGCTGCCGGGCTTTGTCTTCTACCACTTGATCCAGGCGCACGGACACGGCCTGCGTGAACTGTTTGTTTTCGATGTTGCTGAGCAGCGTCAGGGCCTGGTGCAGGCGCGAGAGGCGGCGAGTAGCTCCGTAGAGTTCGCCGACAAGCGCGGCCGAGGTGGGCCGCAGGCTGTCGTCCTGCGCCAGCTGCTCGAGTTGGGCCTGCATGATGGCCAGCGGCGTCTGGGTTTCGTGGGCCGCGTTTTCGGTAAAGTCTTTCAAGCGCTGGTAGTCGGCGGCGAGCCGGGTGCTCATCTGCGTGAGAGCCTGGTTGAGTTCGGTGAACTCGTCAATGGCCGTGGCCGGCAGGACCAGGGCCCCGCGCCGGTGCAGGTCGTAGGCGCGCAGCGCGGCCAGCGTGCGCTGGAACGGGGCCCACAGCCACCGGGCCAGCCAGCGGTTGAGGGCCACCAAGCTGAGCAGCAGCCCCGCCAGCACGGCCAGCATCACGCTCAGCACCACCAACAGTAAATCTTCGGTTTCCAGCTGCGACTTGCGCAGCGTGACCCAATACGTGGTGCCGCCCCGCACCACCGGAAAGCTTAATTCGCGGTACGGCACCATGGTTTGCTCGTCCGCATCGTAGAACACGGTCTCGTGCAGACCACCGGGCCGAGGCGTGCGGCTCACTAGCAGCGAATCGGCCCGTGGCGGGCCTGCGTGCGCCGAGGCGCGGACCGAAGTGAGGGCCTGCTGCTGGCCCAGCAGCTGCTCATCCACTTCGTTGCGTAGGGCCCAGTTGAGGGTCACGTAGAGCACGCAACCGCCCAGGGCAAAGAGCGCCGCTGCCAGCAGCAGGTAGTAGCGGTTGGTTTGGGCCAGCAGCCTCATGCCGACCGGAGGCGGTAGCCCAGCCCGTAAATCGTTTGGATGTAGTCACCGGCGCCGTGCTCCTGGAGCTTCTTGCGCAGGTTCTTGAGGTGGGTGTACACGTAGTCGAACGAGTCGGAGGCGTCGGCTTCGTCGCCCCAGAGGTGCTCGGCAATGGCTTCCTTGGTGAGCACCCGGTGGGGATTGGCCAGCAGGTAGAGCAGCAGGTCGTATTCCTTCTTAGTGAGCGTTATCGGTTCACCGTGTACAAACACCCGGGAATCGTCGGGCCAGGCCACCAGGTCGCGGAACACGAGCTGCTGCTGGCCCTGAAACTGCCGCCGCCGAATAATAGATTTGAGCCGGGCGTTCAGTTCCGAGAGGTGGAAAGGTTTCACCAGGTAATCGTCGGCGCCAAGCTCCAGGCCCGTGAGGCGGTCGTCGAGGGCCCCACGGGCCGAGATGATGAGCACGCCGGCCGCTGAGGCATCGGCTTTGAGCGTACGCACCAAGTCGAGGCCGTTGCCGTCGGGCAAGGTCAGGTCCACCACCACGCAGTCGTACTGGTAAAGCTTGATTTTCTCGTGGGCCTGCGCGTAGGTCCGGGCCATCTCGACGGTGTAGCCGCTTGCGCGCAGCGAATCCGCGATGACTGCGCGCAGGCCGGGTTCGTCTTCAACGAGGAGGATTTTCATGGCCGTGGGGGAAAACAGGGTAGCGCCCTAAAAGGGATCAACTTGAAAGGCCCACAGAGATGCGCAGTGCCGTACCCCGCGAAGATGGAGTACAAGAGTCGTCTTGAATACTGGAGATATCCTGTAGCGCCTCTTGCTGCTCCCTCCGTTACCGGTGGGGCTGTCCCCGTGACAGAGCGCGCTACCCTACTTCATCCTCTCCCATCGTGCGGGGGCCAAGGTTCGTCGCCGGGATACGCTCGGCCCGCTGCAGGAATGCCAGCAGCCCGATGATAAGCGTGGCCAGGACGGCCGAGACCGTGTAGCGGCTTAATTCTAGGCCCCCGCTGGCGTGTGGCTTATCAAGCAGGTCGCCCACCGTGGCCCCGAGCGGCCGGCTCAGAATAAAGGCAGCCCAGAACAGGAAGGTGTGCGAGATGGACGTCAAGTAATGTGCCGCCGCGACGAGGGCCAGGCCAGCGGCAAATAGGCCTTCTTATAGCAGCGAGGGGATAAAATTACTGTAAGCTATTCCGAAGCAGGCTCGGAAAGCCGTAACTTATTGATAAATAATATATTATGGCCTACCAAGCTGAGAGGTCCGAAAAACTAGGCTCGGAAAGGTAGTCCAGAAATAGACAGCCCTTTGGTTTATTGCAGCTGACTTATGGCCCGAGCTAAAATGGTAGTTTACTCTACGTGAGCTACATGTAATAAAGACTTTATCCTTAGAGTAAGTTTATCCCCCGGCTGCTACGAAAAGGCCTAAACCAGGTTTTAGCTGTTGGCATTGATAGCTCGGCTTACCGTATTTACTCAACAGTAGCCATGGCCCCTGCACCCTTGCTACTGCCCTTTGCCGCCCGCGGCCCCGTAAATTTGGCCGGTGTGGCGTAGCTGGCAGCCAGCTGCGTGTAGATGGAGGCCAGCTCAGCCGGCTAGGCCGGTCCATCGGCGTGTTTCCCCAAACCTTTTGAGCTTGTCTTGGGTGACGCCGCTGACCTGCAAAATCGTCCAAATGGGCCCCGGCGCCAAGCCGTTGACCCGGATGCCTTCCGGAGCTAGCTGCTTGGCCAGCAACCGAACATAATTGGTAGTCGCCGCCTTCGTCTGGGCATATTCATATAGGTCCTCGGCGGGGTCGGTAGCCTGCTCGAAGGTAGTACCGATGATGGCGGAGCCAGGCGGCAGGTGCGACGGGGCCGCTTTGATAATCCAGAACGGGGCGTAAGTGTTGGTCTTTATCGTCCAGTCGAACTGTTCGGTCGAGATGTCGAGGATGGATTGGCGCGACTGTTACCACCCCGCGTTGCTGACCACAATATCGAGCCCGTCGAGGCCGCGCATGGCTTCGGCCACCAGCCGCAGGCTTCATCGCGCAGGTCACCCGAAATGGCCAGGGCCCTGCGATCTTCTTTCTTAATCAGGGCAATAACTTCCTTGGCATCCGCCGCCTCGGCCGGCAAGTAGTTGATGGGCACGTCGGCCCCTCAGCGGGCACTGGCGACGGCGTGGCCCTTGCCGCGCCGCTACCGGTAATCAGGACTTGGCAACCGGCCAGCCGGGCCGAACCTTTGTAGCTTGTTTCGCCGTGGTCGGGGCGCGGGTCCATCTGGCCGGCCAAACCCGGCCAGGGCTAGGTCTGTCTAACCTCTGAACGGCGGCTTGGAGTGCTTGGAAAGCAGGTTTTGAAGGGCAGGCACGGCATCTGCCGGGCTGGGCGCACCCTCGGCCGATAACACCGACCCCACGGCCGCAGCGGCCAGGCCGACGCCCAAGCCGCTGATTAGCCGGCGCCGACTAACTTCTTCTCCTCGTTCATGGCGTTGCGATGCTTTGTTCGATAAACGGCTATTTCTGACAACTAGAGCGGATCCCAGGTTGG
>JANPOR010000204.1:0-2177 GCA_031428075.1 Hymenobacter sp.
GTCCGACGGCCTTCATAACCTCGAAAGCCTGCAAACCGAGCCGTTCGTGTTATTTCTGGAACCGCCCAGCCTCGACGCGCGCATCGTGCACCAGTACGCCTTGTTTTCGTTGATGAATTCGAGCCAGAGCGTGCTGCACGAGTGGCTGTTGCACCACGCTGACCTGTACTTCCGCGTCGTCATTCCCGCCCGCCTCAAGTGGGAAGTGCGCGACAAGCTCGATCAAGCCAACATCACCGAGCGGGTGCTGCTGCCCGGCCTCGGGGGCCTCTCGCGCTGGTTGCACCGGCACTATTCGCCCCGCGAAGGGCCCCTCGGCAGCGCGTTTATTGGCGACGACGATATGCGGTAGCAACGGGACGGGGTCAGACCCCGGCTGGCCACTACAAAAGCCCGGGCCGCCACTGAAATAAACCGGCGTCCCGGGCTTTTTGCCCGGTGGTCCGACCTTTTGAAGTGAAACGCCGCTCAAATAGCCCGGTTCTTCGAGCAAAAAGATCGGAACGCCGCTAAAAAAGATTGGCAGCCCGCCGAAATAACCCGGGTCGCCGGGCTTTTCTGACGGCAGTTGGAAGTTTTTGAGCGGCGTACCGGGGTCGGGCCCTGGGACTCCAAGGCCCGACCCTGGTACGCCGCCTTTGCGCCCCGCTCGCCGGCTTTTATCCCGGGGCTGGTCCCTCGTTAGCCAGCGCCCAAGCGCTTCTTCGTCAGTTTGGTAGGGGTGTGCTCCATCGGCTTGTCGGGCCAGGGATGGCGGGGGTAGCGGCCTTTCAACTCCTTGCGCACCTCGAAATAGCCTTTCTCCCAGAAGCTGCGCAGGTCGCGCGTCACCTGGGTCGGGCGGCCCCCGGGCGAAAGCAGGTGCAGGAGCAGCGGCACCCGGCCCCCGGCCACGGTGGGCGTCTCCGTCAGGCCAAAAAGCTCTTGCAGCTTCACCGCCAGCACGGGCGCGGTGGGGTCGGCGTAGTCGAGGGTGATGTGCGAGCCACTGGGTACTTCGAGGGCGGTGGGGGCGAGGCGGTCCAGGGACTGGCGCTGGGCCCAGCCGCCGGGCAGGCGCGCTAGCAGCGGCTCGGTCAGGTCGAGGCGCTGCACTTGGTCGAGGCTTTTGAGGCCGGTCAAGTGGGGCCCCAGCCATTGCGGCAGCTCGCGCAGCAGTGTCGCGTCGTCAGAGATCGGCCAGGGTTCCGGGCCAGTTGCCGATGGCTCGTCGGCCGATGCTACGTCGTTGGCCGCCGGAAAGTAGTGCCGCAGAAACTCCAGCCGCTGCTGCAGCTGGCGGGCCCCCGGCGTCCAATTCAATTTAGCCAGCCCCGCTTCCTGCAAATACGCCAGCAGGGCCCGAGCCACCAGCGCGGCGTCGGGCTGGCCGATGACGGCGTCGGCCAGGCGTAGGGCCCCCAGGCGGCGCACCCGGCGGCCGGTCACGCGCCCGGCGGCGGGGTCGTAGCGTACGTCGTCGGTGGTCGTAATCTGCGCGGCGAAGGCCGTTTCTAGCTCTTTGCGGCTCACGGGCGCGGCCAGCGCGGCGCGCGGCGCGGCGGCCGTGCCCGCCAAGTGCGCCACGGCGAAAAACTCGGCCTTGGGGTCCACGTCTTCCGTGCGCAGCTCCACGCGCTGGCCGGTGGCGAGGCGTAGGCGGCCGTCGGTTTCGCGCTGGGCGATGCGGTCGGGGTAGGCCAGGGCCGTGAGCAAGCCAATGGGCGCCTGCGTGATGTTCTGGCCGGCGGCGCCGGAGCTGGTTTTCTCGAAGCGGCCGGTGAGGTTGCGGGCCACGTCGCGCACGCGCTGCAACGTGGCCGGGTGCAGGGCCAGACCGGGCAGTGGGGGCCGGCCGCTGGCCAGGGCCTCCAGGCGCAGGCGCAGGTCGGGCGGGGCGGGGCGCGGGTCGTGGGGGGTGGTCCAGCGCAGCAGGTCGCGCTCGGCCAGCAGCGCGGCTAAGGCGGCCGCGGCAGGGCCGTGGCCCAGTGCCTCGCCGCGCACCACGAGGTGGCCCAGGCGCGGTGGCTTCCCCTGTGTGTCGAGCTGGCGGCCGTGGACTGTGGGCTTTAATTTCGATGAGTCATTGGCAACGGACCAGGTGTTATCATCGTTCGGTAATGGCTCATTACTCATGGTCGATGGCTCCTTGACGAGGGCCCCCAGTCGCAGTAGTAAGTCTTGGGCCTGGGCGTAAG
>JANPOR010000205.1:0-3721 GCA_031428075.1 Hymenobacter sp.
CGCGCCCCTGGCCTTGGCCGAGGTGGTGGCCGAGGCCGTGGCCGCCGTGGGCCAGCTGGCCCGGGAGCGCGGCATCGAACTGCGCGTGGACGTGCCTACCGCCCTACCCGCCCTGCCCGCCGACCGCGACCGGCTGATGCAGGTGCTCATCAACCTGCTCTCGAACGCCGTGAAGGCCTGCCCGTCCGGTGGCCTGGGCCGTATCGCCGTGCTGGCCTGGGCCGCCGCCGACGCCGTGTTACTGTGCGTGGAAGACAACGGCAAGGGTATCTCGTCGGCCGAGCACCATCTCATCTTCGACAAATTTTTCCAGGCCCGTCACCAAGCCCTGCGCAAGCCCGAGGGCTCGGGGTTGGGCCTGGCCATCACGCGCAAAATCGTAGAGTTGCATCAGGGCCGCATCTGGGTCGAAAGCGCCCCAGAGCATGGGGCCCGATTCTTCGTGGAGCTGCCGCTGGGGGCCCCGGCGCGGGCTCCGGCGCCTTTTCAACCTTCCTTTCCCGCTGCCTAAGCCATGAGAACGCCGCACATCCTCATCGTCGACGACGAGCCGAACATCGTCATGTCGCTCGAATTTTTGATGCGCAAGAACGGCTACCGGGTGGGCATTGCCCGCAACGGCACCGAGGCCCTGGCTGCCATCGCCGAAACGTCCTTCGACCTAGTTCTGCTCGACGTGATGATGCCTGATGTGGACGGCTACCAGGTGTGCCAGCAGCTGCGCCAGGACCCCGGCCGCGCCGCCACCAAGGTCGTTTTCCTTTCGGCCAAAAGCCGCGACGCCGACGTGAAAAAAGGCTACGAAGCGGGTGCCGACCTCTACATCGCCAAGCCTTTCAGCACCCGCCAACTCATGGAGCAGGTGCGCGCGTTGCTCGATATTGCCGCCTGATTCTACTTCAAAGATCCCGCCGCCATGAAACCTGCCTTCTCTTATCCCGTGATGCACGCCGCCAGCCTGGCCGACCCGGCCGCTTTCTGGATGGCCCAGGCCAAACGCTTGCACTGGGACACCCGCCCCACGGAGCCGCTCTCGCGGGACGCCAACGGCGCGTACCGCTGGTTTCGCGGCGGCGAGCTGAACACTTCGTTTTTGTGCCTCGACTACCACGTGCAACAAGGCCGGGGCGAGCAAGCGGCCTTAATTTTTGATTCGCCCGTTACCCGCACCCTGCGCGCCTATACCTACGCCGAGTTACTGAACCTGACGGCCCGCTTCGCCGGGGGCCTGCGCGGGCTGGGCGTTGAAATGGGCGACCGGGTCATCATTTACATGCCCAACCTGCCGGAAGCGGTGGTCGCCATGCTGGCCTGTGCCCGCCTGGGGGCCGTGCATTCGGTGGTGTTCGGTGGGTTTGCGCCCCACGAGCTAGCCGTGCGCATTAACGACGCGCAGCCCAAAGCCATCGTCTGCGCCTCGGGCGGAATAGAATTCGACCGCGTGATTCCCTACAAGCCGTTGGTGGACGAGGCCATCGAAAAAGCGGAATACAGGCCGGCCCATGTGGTGGTGCTCCAGCGCGATTTTGTGACGGCCGAAATGCAGCCCGGCCGCGACGTCGACTACCAAGAGTTATTACGAGCCGTGCCGGTGCCCGCCGTGCCCGTGCCCGCCACCCATCCGCTTTATATTCTCTACACGAGCGGTACCACCGGCCGACCCAAGGGCGTGGTGCGCGACCACGGCGGCCACGCCGTGGCCCTGCGCTTCAGCATGGACGCCATCTACAACCTGGCGCCCGGCGAGGTCATTTTCACTGGCTCGGACATTGGCTGGGCCGTGGGCAGCAGCTACATCGTGTACGGGCCCCTGCTGCGGGGCTGCACGTCGGTTTTGTACGAGGGCAAGCCCGTGCGCACGCCGGATGCGGGCGCGTTCTGGCGCATGGTGGAGCAGCACAAAATCCAGGTGCTGTTCACCGCGCCCACCGCCATCCGGGCCATCAAGAAGGAAGACCCCGACGGCCTATTGGCCCGGAAGTACGACCTGGGTAGCCTGCGCCAGCTGTTCCTGGCCGGCGAACGCTGCGACCCCGCCACTTTCGCCTGGGCCCAGCAGGTGCTGGGCGTACCGGTGGTCGACCATTGGTGGCAAACCGAGTCGGGCTGGCCCATGCTGGCCACCCTCATGGGCCTGAAGGAAATGCCGCCGCCTCGCGCCGGCAGCGCCGGTTTCCCCGTGCCGGGCTACGACGTGCAGATTCTCGACGAGGAAGGGCGCCCCGTGCCCCCCGGCACCACCGGCCTCGTGGCCGTGAAGCTGCCGCTGCCCCCCGGGTGCTTCCCCACGCTCTGGAACGACGAGGCCCGCTTCCACGAAGCCTACATGGCCCCCTTCCCCGGCTACTACCTCAGCGGCGACGGCGGCTACCGCGACGCCGAGGGCTACTGCTACATCATGGGCCGGGTAGACGACGTGATTAATGTGGCCGGCCACCGCCTCAGTACCGGCGAGATGGAAGAAATACTGGCTGCCCATCCGGCCGTGGCCGAGTGCGCCGTGCTAGGCATCGCCGACAACTTGCGCGGCCAGGTTCCCGTGGGTCTGGTAGTGCTCAAAGACGGCCAGACAGTGGGGGAGGAGGCCCTGGAAAAAGAGCTAGTGGCCGCGGTCCGCGCCCGCATCGGGGCCCTGGCTTGCTTCCGGCAAGTGGTGGTGGTGAAACGTCTGCCCAAAACCCGCTCTGGCAAAATCCTGCGCAAAACCCTTCGTGAACTCGCCGATGGCGAAGTTTTTGCCGTCCCGTCTACCATTGATGACCCACTGATTTTGGAGGAAATTTGCGCCGAGCTGCGTCGGCGGGGCATCGGGCTGGCTTTTGAAACCAGCGAGTGACCATATTCTTTTGCCGCATTGACTTGTAACTCATCATCCACAACCAAAAAACATGCACTCCCGCATCCGCACCATCGATGAATACCGCGCCGACTACCAGCAGTCGGTCGAAGATCCCGACGCCTTTTGGGCCGCCGCGGCCGAGCCTTTTACTTGGCGCAAAAAGTGGGACACTGTGCGCGGCGGCGAGTTTTCGCCGGCTGGCACCAGCACTTGGTACGCCGGGGGTACGCTCAACGTCACTGAAAACTGCCTCGACCGCCACTTGGCCCTGCGCGGCAACAAGCTGGCCCTCATCTACGAGCCCAACGACCCCCATACCCGCCACCTGCGCCTCACCTACCGCGAGCTGTACCAGCAAGTGTGTCAATTTGCGAACGTGCTGAAAAACAACGGCGTGCGAAAAGGCGACCGGGTGCTGATCTACATGCCCATGATGCCGCAGCTGGCCGTAGCCATGCTGGCCTGCGCCCGCATCGGGGCCATCCACTCGGTGGTGTTCGCCGGGTTCTCGGCCATGGCCATCGCTGACCGCGTGCAGGACGCCGGGGCCACGGTGGTCATCACCGCCGACGGCCTCAACCGGGGCACCAAGCAGCTTCCGTTGAAGAGTGTAGTCGACGAGGCCCTGCTTAGCTGCCCCGACGTGCGCCGTGTCATCGTGCTCGACCACTTGGGCTGGCCGGCCCCCATGCGCGACGGCCGCGACGTGTGGTACCACGAAGAAGTGCAGGGCGTGGAAAAAACCTGCCCCGCCGAAGAGATGGCCGCCGAAGACCCGCTGTTCATCCTCTACACCAGCGGCAGCACTGGCAAGCCCAAAGGCGTGGTACACACCCAGGCCGGCTTCATGGTGTGGGCCGACTATACCTTCCGCAACGTGTT
>JANPOR010000206.1:0-6725 GCA_031428075.1 Hymenobacter sp.
CAAGGAGGAGATGGAAATGAACCCCGCCCTAGAAGAAGGCGACACCGACGAGCCCGAGGACCAGGACGGCGACGACCGCGACGAGGATACTGACGCTGACGACCCGGACGCCGAGTTCGACAGCGACAACAGCACGCTCGACGAAGACTTTGAAGAGCCCGCTGACGTGGATGATTTCGCCCCCGCCGAGACCTCGCCTGACCCCGAGCCGGCCCTGAATGAGGCCCCCGACAACACCGAACTCGATCTGAGCGACTACCTCAACGACGACGAGATTGCCGGCTATAAGATGCAAGGCGACGGCCCCGGCGAGGAGGAAGAGCGCGAAATGCCTTTGGCTGATACCAGCGGCTCACTCATGGACTCGCTGCTCGACCAGCTGCACTTCACCCAGCTCGGCGAACGGGAAGAGGCCATCGGCCAGCAGCTCATCGGCTCGATTGACGGCGACGGCTATATCCGGCGTGACCTGGCGGCCATCGCCAACGACCTGGCCTTTTCGCAGAACCTGGAGGTGGCGGTGCCCGAAATCGAGGCCGTACTGCGCGTGGTGCAGGGTTTTGACCCGCCTGGCATCGCCGCCCGCGACCTGCCCGAGTGCCTGCTGTTGCAACTGGAGCGCCGGCCCCAGGACGAGGCCACCGCGCACGCCGAACGGATCATCGGCACGCTGTTCGACGAGTTCAGCAAGAAGCACTACGCCCGTATTCAGCAAAAACTGGACTTGGAAGACGACGAATTGAAGGAAGCCGTGGCCCTGATCCTCAAGCTGAATCCCAAGCCCGGCGGCAGCGGCCCCAGCGGCCCCGGCAAAACCCAGTACCTGATGCCGGACTTCATCCTCACCAACGACAACGGCGAGCTAAACCTGACCCTGAACGCCCGCAACGCTCCAGAGCTGCGCGTGAGCCCGGCCTACACCGAAATGTTTCGGACCTACGACAAGGCAGCAAAGAAGGATCAGAAGATGAAAGAAGCAGTGACTTTTGTCAAGCAAAAATTAGATTCTGCCAAGTGGTTCATCGATGCCATCCGGCAGCGTCAGAACACCTTGCTGCGTACAATGAACTCCATCGTGAGCTTGCAGCGTGAGTTCTTTGTAGAAGGCGACGAAACCAAGCTGCGGCCAATGATTTTGAAGGATATAGCACAGCAAATCGGCATGGATATCAGCACTGTGAGTCGGGTGGCCAATTCCAAGTCGGTACAAACGGAATTCGGCATTTATCCACTAAAATATTTCTTTTCGGAAGGAATTGCCACCGATTCAGGCGAGGACGTGTCAAGCCGCGAGGTCAAGAGCATTCTCAAAGGCCTGATTGAAAAGGAAAACAAGTCACACCCGCTAGCCGACGACAAACTGGAAAAGATGCTGAACGCCAGGGGCTATAACATCGCCCGCCGTACGGTGGCCAAGTACCGCGAGCAACTCAATATCCCGGTGGCGCGGCTGCGAAAAGAGCTGTAGCAAATAACCGCGGCAGCCTTATATTTACGGTGGTTTTTTGGATTTTCCCACTAAACGCCCCTACCATGGTTGCCACACTACCCTGCTTTACAGCCGAGATTGATACTCCTGCTACCACGGCCGAGCTATGCGCGCAGCTGGCTACCGAATACGCCGGCCGCATTCGGGCGGAAGCCGAAGCAGCTCACCTACGCCTAACGGCCCACTTGGCCGATCGCAGCCCCAACCCGCTAGTGCGCCTTGGCCGCGCCGGGCAACTGCAATACGCCAACGCGGCCGCATTTTTGGTTCCAGAGCTCGTAGGGCCACCCGATACGCCTGTGCGGCAGTGGCTGGCCGTGGCCGCGACGGCGGCGTGGGCCGCAGGTACGGCGGTGCAGCGCGAGCTAGCCCTGGCCGACCACGACTTCCTGGTGTGCGCGGTGCCGGTGCCGGTGGAAGAACACACCTTGTTTTACTTAACCGACGTAACAGCACTGCGGGCGGCCGAGGCCGAGGTACGTACGCAGCACACCTTTTACGAAACCGTGCTTAAGCACATGCCAGCGGCAGTGGCGGTGCTCGACTCCGAGCAACGCATGCGCTACCGCAACCCCGCTGCGCGGGAATACGCGTGTCGCCTCCCCCCCCAAACAGGCCAGACCTTCGGTGAATATTGCCGAACCAGCGGCCTGCCCATGGCCCTGGCCGAGCGCCGCAAGCGCTTGTTTCGCCGGGCCGTGGCGCAGCGAACGGCCGTCGACTGGGCTGAGGAATGGCCGGCTTCCGGCGACCAGCCGCTGGTACACTGGCTGCGGTCGTACCAACCCGTTTTTCATGCCAACGGTACGCTGCACGTGGTCATCAGCTATGGGCTCGATGTGACCACGCGGCGCAGAGCCGAGGCCACGGCCCGCGCCAGCGAAGCAGTGGTGCTGGCCCAACGGGAGTTCATGGCGCAAGTGCTCGACCTCAACCCCAACTTGATTTACGTACGCAAGCCGCACGCCGAAGTAGTGTTTCAGAACCGGGCCATGCTGGAGCTGCGCCAACTGGTGGCGCAGCTAGCCGACACGGCCCCGGGCGGCGTTCCGCAAGCAGAGCAAAGCTCGTTTGAAACCTCCGATACCGACGTGGTACTGCTGGGTCGCCCGCTGCTGGTGGAAGACCACCTAACGCTGCCCAACGGCGAAGTGCGCTGGTACCAATCCATGAAATGCCCTTTGGTACAGCCCGACGGCACGGCGCACGTGCTGTGCGTGAGCACCGACATCACCACCCTGAAAGCGGCCCAGCTGGCGGCCGAAGCGGCCGCCACTGCCCGCGAAAACTTTCTGGCCAACATGAGCCACGAGATCCGTACGCCGCTGCACGGGGTGCTGGGGATGGCCTCGCTGCTGGCCAAAACAACGCTCGACACCGACCAGCAGCGCTTTGTGGGCACAATTCAGCACACGGGCCAGCACTTGCTTACGGTGGTGAACGACGTGCTCGACATGGCCAAGATTACGTCGGGGCAGCTGGAATTGGAACAGCGCGCATTCAATCTTTGCGAAAGCATGTCGGCAGCTGCGCAGCCCTTGGCGGCGTTGGCCCAACAGAAGGGCATTCGGGTGATGGGCACCCGCCTGAGCGAGTCGTGTCCCCACCCGTGGGTGGTCGGCGACCCCTACCGCCTCAATCAGATTTTGCTTAACCTGCTCTCCAACGCCATCAAGTTTACGCCGGTAGGAGGGACCATTTCGGTGGACGGTTACTTCGTGTCGGAGACCGACACCACCAACACCACCGAGTTCCGGGTCACCGACACTGGCATTGGCATTTCCGCCGATAAGCTAGAAGCCATCTTCCAGGAATTTACCCAGGCCTACGCCGACACCGCCCGGTATTTCGGCGGTACGGGGCTGGGCCTGAGCATCAGCCGGGCCCTGGTGCTGCAGATGGGCGGCACCCTGCGCGTGGAGAGCCAGCTGGGCCTGGGCAGCTCGTTTACCTTCTCCATCACTTTGCCGAAAGCCAGCGCCGAGCAACGGGCAGCAGCGCTGGCCCCCCCGCCTGCCACCACCCCCAGCCACCGGGCGGTGCGTGGCCGCCGGGTGCTGCTGGCCGAAGACAACCCCGTGAGCGCCGAAGTAGCCCAGCTGCTATTGGCCGCCCACGGCGTGCGCGTCGATGTAGCCGTTAGCGGACCCGCCGCGCTGGACCTATTCGCGGCCAACACCTACGACGCCGTGCTCATGGACATCCAGATGCCCGGCATGAACGGCCTGGAAGTCTCCGCCCGCCTGCGCGCCCACCCCAACGCGGTGCGAGCCGCTACGCCCATCCTAGCTCTCACGGCCAACGCTTTCCGCGCCGACGCCGACAAGTACCGCGCTGCTGGCCTCAACGATACGCTGGCCAAGCCCTACGTGGAGGCCGAACTGCTCGCCAAGCTCGCCGCCCTGCTCGGCGAGCCTTTGCCCGAACTGGGGGCCCCGGCGGAGCCCGTGCCGACCCCGGTTTTTGACTTGGCCCGGCTACGCGTAACGGCACGCGGCAGCTTAGCCTTCATCAACCGCATACTGGAAGCCTTCCACGGCAATGTGCCCGGGGCCCTGGCCGAGCTGCGCGCCGCCCAGGCCACCACCGACTTGGGGGCCCTGGCGGCCTTGGCTCACCGCCTACGCCCGTCGCTCCAGCTGCTGGGCGCGGCGTCCCTCGAGCCCCACCTGGCCATTCTTGAAGCCCCCGACGCAGCCTCCGTGGCAGTGCACCGAGCATCCCGCGCCCTCATTCGGGGCCTGGGGACGTTGCGCAAGCAGCTGCCCCGGTCTGTGCCGGCCTAGCGCTAGCGGCCGTTCTTTGCCCGCTATGCTACACCTTATTTCGCGCTACGTGCTGGCGGCCGCCTTTGTAGGGGCCGGCCTACTGCATTTTCTGAAACCGGAAACCTACCTGCGCATTATGCCACCCGCGCTGCCCGCCCCGTTAGCGCTGGTGTATGTGAGCGGTTTTTTTGAAGTGGTGGGGGCTCTGGGGCTACTTTATGGCCCCACCCGCTGGTGGGCCGCGTTAGGCCTAGTGCTGTTGCTGGCCGCCGTGTTTCCGGCCAACGTGTACATGGCGCAGATTGCCGGCCAGCTGCGCGTGCCGGACTGGGCCGCCTGGGGTCGCCTACCCTTGCAAGCCTTACTGATGTGGTGGGTATGGACGGCGCGGCGCTGAAAGTTTCGGCGCCCGCGAGCAACCCTTTACGCTTGGCCCGCGCTCTCCCAGCGCAGGTCCAGCAGGCGCAGCTGCACGTGGCGGCTGCCGCGGTATTCGTTCATTTCCAGCGTATAGCACACGTCGAAGGGCTGGCCCTCGACAATGCAGGGTAGGTAACCGCCCAAGCCAAAGCCGATGGCTTCCACGGCTGGGCCGGTGGAGTCGGCGGCCACCAAGCGGACTTTGAGGTGGCCGTTGCCTACTTCGCGGGCGCTGCCGGGCACGGCCAGCAGCCGCGCCGACGCAAACACTGGGTTGGGGTTGCCGGGCCCAAAGGGCTCCAAGGGACGCAACTCCTGCAAAAAGCCGTCGGTGATGCGGGCCAAGGGCAGCAGCGTATCGATTTCGATGGGCCGCACCAAGTGGGCCGTGGCCTGGGTACAGGCCACGATGGCCTCGAACTGCGCCTGGAAAGCGGGCACGTTTTCGATTTTAAGCGTGAGGCCGGCGGCGGCGCGGTGGCCCCCAAACTGCTCCAGCAGCGGGGCACACGATTCCAGCGCTTCGTGGATGTCGAAGCCGGCCACCGAACGGGCCGAGCCCGTGGCCTTGCCGTCGCGCTGCGTAAGGATAACCGTGGGACGGTAATATTGGTCAAGGCAGCGCGAAGCCACGATACCCAGCACGCCTTGGTGCCAGTGCGACTGGTAGAGCACCGTAGCGTGGGCCGATTGCAGGGCGGGGTCGTCGGCGATGAGGGCCAGGGCCTCTTGGGTAGTGGCTTGGTCGGAACCACGGCGCTCTTGGTTCATGCGGTCGACGACTTCGGCGGTGTGGCGGGCTTCCTGCTGGTCGGGGGCCAGGAGCATCGCCACGGCACGTCGGGCATCGCCCATGCGGCCGGCTGCGTTGATCCGCGGGGCGAAACCAAATATCAGGCTGCTCAACGTCAGGGGCCCCTCGCGCAGGGTGGCTAGCTCGCGCAGGGCGGCCAGGCCGGGCCGCAACAAATGCGCTTCCTCGTTGAAGCGGCGCAAGCCGTGAGCAGCCAGCACCCGGTTTTCGCCGGTCACGGGCACCACGTCGGCGGCGATGCTCACCGTGACCAGATCCAGCAGGTCGTAGAGGGCAGCTTCGTCGCGGCCCAAGTGTTGGCCCAGGCCTTGCATCAACTTGAAGCCCACGCCACAGCCCGACAAGTCCGGGTACGGGTAGCAGCAGTCGGCGCGCTTGGGGTCGAGCACGGCCACGGCGGCGGGCAGGGTTTCGCCAGGCAAGTGGTGGTCGCAGATGATGAGGTCGATGCCCTTCTCGTTGGCGTAAGCCACCGGCTCAAAGGCCTTTATGCCGCAATCGAGGGCCACAATCAGGGCAAAGCCCTCGGCCAGGGCCACGTCCACGGCGTGGTTGCTGATGCCGTACCCCTCGGTGTAGCGGTCGGGGATGTAATCGCGCAGCCGCTCGGCCCCGAACAGCGGCGTAAGATAGCTGATAACCAGCGCCACCGAAGTAATACCATCCACATCGTAATCGCCGAGCACCAGCACCTTTTCGTTCGTTTCCAGGGCCCGCACCAAGCGGGCCACGGCGTGGTCCATGTCGCGCAGCAGGAACGGGTCGGGCAGCTGCCGCAGGTCGGAGTAGATGAACGCCGCGGCGGCCTCGGGGGTGTCGAGGCCGCGCTGCACCAGCATCGCACCGACCTCGGGGCTTACGGGCAGGGCTTCGGTGATGGCCTGGACCCGCGCCGGGTCGGGGGCCGGGGCAAAGTTCCAGCTTTTGGCGGCGGGGAGCAGCATTGAGTACGTTTTGGCGGAAAGACTACCCAGCAAAAGTACGCCCAAACCCCTGCATGGGATACAGACGTACCTTTGCCGGGTCCTTCGCTCGCTCCCTTCGCGCCATGTCCAAGCTCCGAGATTTCTACCGTCGCTACCGGCAATATATCCTCTCCGACGGTCTGATGTACGTGGTTTTCATCATATTTCTGGCCCTGCTGTTCGTGTTTTTCCGGTAGCCCCGGGCCGGGAATTAGTCAGTCGCTGGGGTAAGATAAGGCGAGCAAAACGCGCCGTGGGGCGAGGCCCCC
>JANPOR010000207.1:0-21574 GCA_031428075.1 Hymenobacter sp.
CCTTTGAGGACGCATTCCACAGTCTCCGTCCCCCTCTCCATGGTCATCTTTCACGAGGCATGGCCCGACGGCTACCTGCTCGTCCTGGCCCCCGACGCCGCGGCGCTGGCCGAGGACGAGCTGGCCGACCACCTGGACCGCGCCTGTCGCAGCGGCAAGTCCGCCGTGTTGGTCGATTGCCGCTTGCTGGAAACCGTATCGGCCACCGCTGTCTGGCTCCTGTGGGCCTGCTACCGACGCCTACACCGGCGGCGCGTGCCCCTTGTGCTGTGCAGCGTGTCAAAGTGCGTGGAACGAGCGCTCCGGCAGGCGTTCCGCAGCACTGACTTGTGCCTGGCGAGCAGCCTTGGTGAAGCCACTGGCCTGAGGGAATTCCGACCGGGCCCTGTCAGCTTCTGCTAGCCGGACGAATGGCCAATGGCATGCTTTGTTTCCGAAGATTTTCCAGCTACTGCAGCACATTGGCAGCACGGCCCCTGCGCCTACAGCCAGGTACGCGGATGGCAGAATTGCTCTGACGACCAGTACCCAACCATTATTTGTCTCCAATAAGCACCTGGGATCCGGCGCCTTTGCCCATAATAATAACCTTGGCATTGGGTGAAGTGGCGATGGCCTGCTGGGCCTTGATGGCCTCGTATTGCAGAAGCTTGTCGCTGAGCTGGGTGTTCACGATGCGCTGGTAGTCGGCAATACCCTGGGCTTCTACGCGCTTGCGGTCGGCTTCCTGCCGTTCTTTTTGCACCACGAACTGCATTTTCTGGGCGTCCTGCTCGGCTGAAATCTTGCTTTCAATACTGGCCTTCACCGACTGCGGCAACTGGATGTTGCGGATGAGGAGCTGGTCGAGCTGGAGACCGTTGGTCCGGAAATCCTTCTCAATAGCGGCCAGGATACGGGCCTGAAACTCCTCGCGCCGCGTAGAATAAAGGGCCACAGCGTCGTAGTACACGGCATTGTCGCGGATGCGGGTGCGCGAAATGGCCCGCACGATTTTGTCCTGGTAGTCCTCGCCGATGGTGGCTAGGATGTGCGGGGCCTGGGCCGGCACCACGTGGTAGAGCACGGTGAGGTCGATGACAACCTCCAAGCCGTCGGCGGATAGCACCCGGATGGCGTCGTCGCCGGCCTGCTGGCCCTCATTACGCACCGCCGACATGGTATAGTTCTGCGTGCGGGTGTCGAAGCGCGTGACGTCCACTAGCGGGTTCACCACGTTCAGGCCGGGCTGGAGTACGCGCGCCTGTACTTGCCCGAACAGCGTTTGCACGCCCACTTGGCCCACGCCAATTTGGGCCACCGTGCTAGCGGCCACGCCCAACAGCAGCAGCGCCAGACCCAAAAACACCAGGCCCCCGCGGAAGCGGCTAAAATTCTCCGAGATGCGGGCCGCGTTCAGCCCCAGTATCAACAATAAAAATCCAAAAAGAACGAGAAACATGGTAATCGGTTAAAATGTGAGTGGTGCGGCGGCAGTCATCGCCCGGCCGGCTTAGCAGCCGGGAACTGGTCCGAATCCAAGGCCCCCGGTATCTAGAGAAACAACGGGGCCCCAAAGATGGTGCGCCCGCCATGACTGTTGGCTGTTCTGATTTTTTGGCCATCGGGGCATCGGTGCCAAGGGCGTGCGTTCCGGTCCCGCGGGTCCTAGCGACGGGCTTGCCGGTCCGCATCGAAGCCTGCGCCGTGCCCATCGAAGCCGGTACCGGCGATGTACTCCCAAAGGCCGCACGGTGGCGGTGTTGCAGCAATGAACGGGGAGCGGCGGGGCGGCCCCGATGGGCCACGCGGGCAAGCCCTCGTTGCCGTGCAGGCGCAGGGCATTGCGCACCCAGCAAAGAATTTTCATCCAGCGGCGGTCTTTTTATTGCGCTGGCATTTCTCACCGCAGTACTTCACGTCATCCCAGCAATTTTTCCACTTTTTGCGGTATTCGAAGGGCCTACCGCAGGTAACGCATATTTTTGTGGGCAGCGAGCCCTTTTTCAGCTTGGCGGGCAGCATGGCCGGGGATTAGGTGCGTCGGGCAGTGCGCCCACCAGTACAACGCTCAGCTTGGCGCAAAGTTTGTGGCGGGCGACTCACTATTTAGCCCTTGTTGGTGTTGTAGCTCAAGATTTTGTTTATGCTGATGGCCAAAGGCACCGCGGCCAACCCAGCGGCGGCATTTTCAGTAAACCCTGACCGGGCTGCTCATCATGGGTGCAGCGGCCGTTATTATTCCTTTTCCCTTCTATGAAATTATCCGTCATGCGCTACGCCGTGCTACCCGCCGCCCTGGCCGGCAGCTTTGCGCTCTACTCCCTCACGGCCGCCTCAGGCCGGGTAGCTCCTGACCCGGGGAACGCCGGCCTGAAGCTGCCGGCCGGCTTCGGGGCCCTCGTAGTGGCCGAAACCGGGGCCCATGCCCGGCACCTCGCAGTCACGCCCGAAGGCATGGTCTACGTAAAGTTGAACCGGCCCACGGCCAAGGGCGAAGGCGTGCTGGTGCTGAAGCCGGCGGCCGGTGGCAAGGCCACGCAGGCGGGCGGCTTTGGGAATTACGGCGGCACGGGCATGTGCTTGAAGAACGGCTACCTCTACGCCTCTTCCGACAAAGCGGTGTACCGCTACAAGCTGAACGAAAAGAATGAAGTCGTGAACCCCGCCCAGCCCGAAACCGTGGTGACGGGCCTGAAGCTGGGCCCCGAGCACGAGAGCAAGTCCATCGTCCTCGATAATGCTGGCAACCTGTACGTTAACGTCGGGGCCTATTCCAACTCGTGCCAGATGCAAGACCGCCAGAAGGGCTCGATGGGCATCGCCAATTGCCCGGTGCTCGACTCGGCCGGGGGCATCTGGCAGTTCCGGGCCGACGGGCAACAGCAGTCGTACCCGCAGGGCGTGCGCTTTACCACCGGCCTGCGCAATGTGGTGGGCCTCGACTGGAACTCGCAGAACAACCAGCTTTTCGTGATGCAGCACGGGCGCGACCAGCTGCACGACATCTTTCCGGCGATGTACACCGAAAAACAGTCGGCCCTGCTGCCAGCTGAGTGCATGTTCGCCCTCACCAAAGGCGACAACGCCGGCTGGCCCTACACCTATTACGACCCCGCGCAGCACAAGAAAATGCTGGCCCCAGAGTACGGCGGCGACGGCAAAAAAATCGTGGACGGCAAGTATATCGACCCGGTGGCCGCTTACCCGGCCCACATGGCCCCCGACGGTTTGCTGTTTTACACCGGCACCATGTTCCCGGCCAAGTACCGCAACGGGGCTTTCATCGCCTTCCACGGTTCCTGGAACCGGGCCCCCGAGCCGCAGATGGGCTATTTTGTGGCATTCCAGCCGTTTAAGGATGGCAAGCCCAGCGGAGCCTGGGAAATATTTGCGGATAATTTCGCTGGCACGGCTGCCAAGGCCGCGTCGGGCCGCGCCGACCACCGACCCTGCGGCTTGGCCCAGGGTCCCGACGGCTCGCTCTACGTGAGCGACGACAGCAAAGGCACCATTTTCCGCATCGTTTACAACAAATAATATGGCTTGCAAGGACCTCCTGACCCCCGCCCTGCTGGCCGCCCTGCTCCTGCTGAACGCCGGGCCCGCAGCCGCTCAAGCCAGGCCCAAGCCGCACGCCAGCATCGCCGGGGCCCCAGCCCCGGCGATGCTGGCCCAAGGCAAAAAAGTGTACACCCAATACTGCCTCACCTGCCACCAGGCCGACGGCGGCGGAGTGCAAAACATGAACCCGCCGCTGATCCAAACCAGCTACGTCCTGGGCGACAAAACGCGCCTGGTAGGCATCCTTCTGCACGGCTTCGCGGAGAAGGTGGAAATTAAAGGCGAGATATACAACAACATAATGCCGGCCCATAACTTCCTTACCGACGCGCAGATTGCCAGCCTGTTGACTTACGTGCGCAATTCGTTCGGCAACAAAGCCAGCGCCGTAAGCACTCTCGAAGTGCAAGCCATACGCGCGGCGAGCAAGTAGCCCCGTGGCCGCACTACGCGGGGCGGCGCAGCGACGATTCACGCACGATTAGCTCGGGCTGCAGCACCACTTGGCGCTGGGCCGAAGGGTGCCTGGCGTCGGCAGCCAGGTCGAGGAACATGCGCACGGCGGCCTGGCCCATCTCCTCGCAGTGCTGGTCGACGGACGTAAGCCGGGGCTCGGTGATGAGGGTAAAGCCCTCGTTGCTAAACCCAGCCAGCGCTACATCGGCGGGTACGCGCAGGCCGGCAGCTTTCAGCACCTGCAAGGCCCCCAGCGCAACCGAGTCGCCGGCCGCGAACACGGCGTCGGGCGGGTTGGGCAGGGCCAGCAGGTCCCGCATGGAGCGCTCCCCGTCTCCCTGGGTCATGTTCGAATACGCGACGAGGGCATCGTCGGCGGGCAGGCCGTGCTCAGCCAGCGCATCGAGGTAGCCTTGGTGGCGGCCCTGGTAGATACTCATGTGCCGGGGCCCGGCGATGTGGGCCACCCGGCGGCAACCCTGTGCCAATAGGTGCTGGGTGGAAATGTAGCCGCCGGCCCGGTCGTTGAGCACCACCGCGTTAACGGACTCGCCCGCGGGGGTGCGGTCGAAAAAAACGAGTGGCGTGCCGCGCTTGCGCACTTTGTCGAAATGCTTGAAGTCGCGCGTTTCGCGGGCCAACGACACCAGCAAGCCCGCCACCTGGGCCCCAAGCAGCGTATCTATATTGCGGCGCTCCTGGGCCACGTCCTCGCTCGACTGGCAGATGATGACGCTGTAGCCGGCCTTGGTGGCGGCCTGCTCGATGCCGTGAACAACAGAAGCAAAAAAGCGCCCCTCGATGTAGGGCACCACTACGCCGAGCAGGCGACTCTGGCCGCGGCGCAGGGCAGCGGCTAGGTGGTTGGGCTGGTAGTTGAGCTTCTTCGCCAGCTTCAACACCTTTTGCTTGGTGGCGGGCCCGATGCTGTGGTGGTCGCTCAGGGCCCGCGAAATCGTGGTGGTCGAGACACCCAGCTCGCGGGCCAGGTCGGCCATGGACACGGGGGCACCGCCAGGGAAATAGTCGTCGGAAGTGCCGCGTCGGGCCATGCTGAGAAAATAAGCGCGTGGTGGGAGAGAGCAGGCGAAAGGCGCGGCCTAAAATTAGGGCCTGACTATCGAAATAACCGCCGAAATAGCCGCCCGGGGTGGGGCCCTACACCCCGCTTCAGCCACGGCTAAGCAAGCTACGTAATCACAATCGTTTGTGCAAATATTTAATCACACACGCTTAATCTTTGCAAGGTATATCATCGGTCGACTACTCGTTATTTCATAGGAAGTGCTGTTTGCTTGAATTATTACTTGGTCTACACTTTTGTAATCAACATTTTATGGGCCCATACTGGATTTTACACCTTTCGCTATGCCAACCTCTGCCAAAAAATTTGTAACTAGCAGCACGTACACAATCGTTAATTCGAAATGTTAGATCATCGGCTGGCGCAAAGAATTGTTCTGCTTGTAGCCTTGCTGGGCTTCGGTAGCGCTGGCTGGGCTCAGAGCGGGGCCCCAACGACCCGGGCCATCGGCGCCGTTCCGGCCCACGACCCGGTCATGATTCGGCAGAACGGCACGTACTATCTGTTTTGCACCGGCCAAGGCATCGCGGTGTGGTCGTCGAAAGACCGCAAAACCTGGCAGCCGCTGCCGCCTGTGTTTGCCGCTGCGTCGGCGTGGGCCGTGCGAGCGATACCGGGTTTTAAGGGGCACATCTGGGCCCCGGATGTTTCTTACGCCGACGGCCAGTACAGCCTTTTCTACTCGGTGTCGGCGTTCGGCAAGAACACCTCGTGCATCGGCTTGGCCACCAACAGAACCCTCGACCCGGCGGCTCCCGATTTTAAATGGGTGGACCACGGGCAAGTGGTGCAGTCGGTGCCCGGGCGCGACCTCTGGAACGCCATCGACCCCAACCTGGCCCGCGATGCGGCCGGCGTGCCGTGGCTGGCGTTTGGCTCGTTCTGGGAGGGCATCAAACTGGTACGCCTGCGCCCCGACCTCACCGCCCCGGCCGAGCCGGCGCAGTGGCGCACGCTGGCCCGCCGCCCCCGCAACCCCGCCCTGAACGACTCGCTGCCCGGCGACGGTGCCATCGAAGGGCCATTCATCTTCCACAAAGGCGGCTACTACTACCTATTCACGTCGTTCGATTACTGCTGCCGGGGCCCCCAGAGCACGTACAAGATGATGGTAGGCCGGGCGGCGGCCCTCACGGGGCCCTACGCCGACCGCGCCGGCAAGCCCTTGGAGCAAGGCGGTGGTACGCTGGTGCTGGCCGGCAACGCCGACTGGTACGGGGTGGGGCACAACGCCGTCTGCACTTTCGACGGAACCGATTACTTGGTGTTTCACGGCTACGATGCCCACGACCAGGGCCACCCGAAGCTGCGCATCGAACCCTTGCGCTGGGACGCCGACGGCTGGCCCGCGGTGCCAGCAAAATAACCGGCCGCCGGGCTTTTTTTTATTGTAACCTAGCTTTTTCGATGCGTCTTTCCTACCCCTACCCTGCTGCCCTGCTGGCCGGCCTTGCCTCGGTGCTGGCCGTGCCAGCGGCCTTGGCCCAGACCGCCGCCCCGGCCGCGCCCGGCCGCAACCCCGTCATCCGCTCGGCCTACACCGCCGACCCGGCCGCACTGGTCCACAACGGCACCGTGTACCTCTACACCGGGCACGACGAGGCCCCCGCCCCGCAGGAGCGCTACGTAATGCACGACTGGCTCTGCTTTTCGTCGACCGATATGGTGACTTGGACACCTCATCCGGTGCCGCTCAAAGTCAGCGACTTCGCCTGGGCCAAGGACGACGCCTGGGCCTCGCAGGTGGTAGCCCGCGACGGCAAGTTTTACTGGTACGCGGCCGTGGAGCACGGCACCATTCCCGGCAAGGCCATTGGGGTGGCTGTGGCCGATAACCCGCTGGGGCCTTTCAAGGACGCTCGGGGCTCGGCGCTCATTACCAACGACATGACCAAGGCAGCCACCATCGGCTGGGACGACATCGACCCCACGGTCATCATCGACAAAGGCGGCCAAGCGTACTTATTTTGGGGCAATACGGCTTGCTACTACGCCAAGCTCAAGCCCAACATGACGGAGCTGGACGGCCCCATCCAGACCGTGAGCGGGCTGCCCCGCTACACCGAAGCCCCCTGGGTACACGAGCACAACGGCTGGTACTACCTGAGCTACGCCACCGAATTTCCGGAGAAAATAGCCTACGCCATGAGCCGCCGCCTCGCCGGGCCGTGGGAGCACAAAGGCATTTTGAACGAGCTGGCCGGCAACAGCAACACCAACCACCAGGCCATCATCGACTTCAAGGGCAAGTCGTACTTCATTTATCACAACGGCGGACGCGACCCACAAGGCGGCAGCTTCCGCCGCTCGGTGTGCATCGACTACCTGAATTACAACAAAGACGGCACCATCAAGCGCGTGGTAATGACCACGGAAGGCGTGCGAGCAGCCAGATAAACTGTAGCGCGGACTTTGTAGCCCGCGTTCGTTGAACGGTAATTGGCAGGACGAAGCGAGCGACGCGGACTACAGAGTCCGTGCTACAAAGCTACTTGCCTTGGGTAGCCTCGGGCGCCGGCTGGCTCACTAAATCCACGTCGGTAACGCGCGAGGGAAACCACACGGTCATCTCGCCTTTGCCGCGGTTGGCCCAGGCGTAGTACGGGATGGCCGTGAGCGTGCGCGCCGCGGTGCTGACGGCATTGGCGGCCGCATCGACGCGCACCACGGGCACGGTGGCCGTGAGAACCGTGATGCCGTTGAGCACGTTGGGCCGGGCCACGGGCGTGAACGTGGTGCCGACGGGCACGATGATGTTGCTGGTTTTGCCGTCGTTGTCGGCCCACTCGGCGCAGTACAGCAGGGGCCCCCGTTGCAGGGCCACCTTGCCGCGGTCGTCGAGTATGCGGGGGTTGGCTTGCACGGTGCGGGTTTCCATTGGCAAGGCCACCGCTACCACGTCGTTTCGGTGCCAGGTGCGGGCCAACACGGCGTAGCCGTTTTTCAGCTCGAAAGCCACGGGCTGGCCGTTGATGGTGATGCGCACCGGTGCCGCCGAAGGCGCACTGAAAGCATACAAATTGGAAGGCATGGCCTCGTTGCGGGCCCAGCCGGGGATGCGCACCAACAGGTTGAACTTGGCCGTGGCCGCAGCAGGCCGCACTGTGAATTGCAAATTACCGGCCCAGGGATAATTATTCTGCTGTACCAGCTGCACCTTCTTCCTGTTAATTATCAGATCAGTGTTGCCGCTGATGAAGAGGTTGGCGTAGAGGTCGGCCCCGCGCTGGGCGTACACGTAGCCGGGCAGTGCGGGCATGAGGCGGGCCAAGTTGGTGGGGCAGCACGAGCATTCGAACCAGCCCGCCCGCGCCGGCTCGGTTTGCGGGAAGCTGGCGCTGTTTCTGATCTGCATGGCGTTGGAGTAGAAGAACGACTTGCCGTCGAGGCCCACCCCCGAAATCAGGCCGTTGTAGAGCACCTTCTCCAACACGTCGACGTACCTGGCGTCGCCGTGGAGCAGGAACATGCGCTGGTTCCAGAACACATCGGCCACCGAGGCACAAGTTTCGTTGTAAGCCGTGGCGTTGGGCAGCTCGTAATCGGCCCCGAACCGCTCGCCGCCGGGCACGGCCCCGGTGCCGCCTTGCACGTACATCTTCTTGGCAACCATATTGTCCCAAATGCTATCCACAGCCGCCAGCAGCAGTTTGTCGCCGGTGAGGGCCGCCACGTCAGCCATGGCCGAATACAGGTATTCGGCGCGCACGGCGTGGCCCTCGGCCTCGTGCTGGGCCACCACCGGTTTGTCGTCTTGCCAGTACGAGCCGTTTTTCCAGGCATCGGCGCTCTTGGGGTCGTAGCCGGCGTACTGGCCGCGGGCTTTGAGGAAAAACGCGGCCGTCTGCAGGTATTCGGGCTTGCCCGTGACGCGGTAGAGTTTCACGAGGCCCATCTCCACAATTTCGTGGCCGGGGGCCACGCTGCGCCGGCCGGGGCCGAAAGTAGCGCAGACCAAATCAGCATTTTTCAGGGCAATACTCAAGAGGTTGCGCTGGCCAGTGGCTTGGTAGTGGGCCACAGCAGCTTCGTAGAGGTGGCCAGCGTTGTAGAGCTCGTGACTCAGCTCGCGCTCCTTTTCCCAGCGCTCTTTACCGGCCCACGGGTGCGGATGGGCGGGGTTGATGGTGCGGGCAGTGTAGAGGTAGCCGTCGGGTTCCTGGGCCGCGCCTACCTTGGCAATCAACTCGTCCAGGTAGGTCTTTAGCTTGGCGTCGGGGTACAAACTCAGCGAGTACGACGCGCCTTCGATGGTTTTGTAGATGTCGGTGTCGTCGAACGGAAACGTGGTGGCGAACTTGCCCTGGCGGGCCGCCGCCATCTCGAAGTTGTGCACCCGCCCGGTACTCTCACAGCGCTGAAACGAGGCCGGAATAGTTACATCGGTGTTGGTACGCAGCCGCGGCTGCCAGAAATCGTCCATCAGCTTCACCTGCGTAAACGGCACAGCCTGAATGGGATAGTCGAGGCGCTGCTGGGCCGATGCGGCGGCGCTCCAGCCGAAGCCGAGCAGCAAAAACAATGATTTTTTCATGGGCGGGATCGGAAAAGTGGCCATCCGAAAACGGATTGTCGACGGAAATTTGAGGCCATTCAGTGATGCTAAGTACTGCGCACCGGCCTATTTGGTCGGTCCTTTGGCCGACAGCCGATAAAAGCCCGCGCCGTGCCGCCGCACAAACGGCGCAAACTCGTTGGCAAAGGGCCCCAGGGCCCGGCCGCTCCACAAATCCTGCACGGCACAGCCGTGGGCGAAGCCCAGCTCGGTCAGCGCCACCGGCACGCGCACCGAGTCGGCGGGTGCGGGCTGCAGCGGGTTTTGGGTGAACACCAGGAACTGGGTCGTGCCGCCGGTGTTCTGCACCGCGCCGGCCTGATCGAGGCCCACGGCAGTGCGCAAGCGGGTATAGCCGGCCGGCAGCACGTACTCAATCAACGAGTTGGCGTGGGTACCGATGCCAGCGGCGTAGGTTTGGCCGGCCACCGTCAGGGGGCCTCCGCTCACGCTTTTGTTGACCATGGCCTGGCCCCAGCCAGCGGTGGCGGTCTGCCAGGGCAGCTCGCTCAGGGACAAGGTTTTTACGCCGTTGCTGAGGGTGGGGTTGAGCCAGTCGGCGTGGTTCCAGGCGATGCCATCGCCGCCGTCGCGTACGCTCAGATAAAGCTTTTGGGCCCCGCTGATGTCCACGTCGAGCGTAGCCTGGGGCCCTTGGCGGGTGATGAGCGGGCTGGCCGCGGCGGCCGCGCTGGCCGGAGCCAGCTCCCGGTCTTGGGCGTTGAACAGGGCCAGAAATTTGTCGCCCGTTTGCGGGTCGTCGGCCACCCAGCCCACCAAATCGCCGCGGCGGAACAGCTGGCGGTTGCGGGCGCTGCGCTGGTGCACGGCCAGCACACGGGGATTGGTGACGAGCGCCAGCGTGGCCGCATCGGTGCTGGGCAGGTCGCCGCCGAACATCAGCGGCGAGCGAAAAACGCTCCAGAGCGTCATCAGCGTCCGCTGCTCGTCCGGGGTAAAGCGCGTCTGGCGGTCGTCGCCGCGCTCGGCCCGGATGCCTAGGCGGCCCAGCGGCAGCATGTCGGCGTCGGGCCAGGCCCCGGTTTCGATGAAGGGGGCCCACCGCTCGCACACTGCAAAATGCTCTTTGAGCTGCTCCCAGCTGTCCCAGAAGTCGCCCACGGTGCGCCACATATTGGCGTGCTGCTGGGCGTGGCGGGCGTCGGCCAGCGGCGTTTCACCCGGCGACATGCTCAGCACGATAGGGCGGCCGGTGCGGTCAATGGCGCGCCGGATCAACTTAATCTCCGCCGTGTGGTAGGGCTCCGAAAGGTCGTCAATCTTCACAAAATCCACACCCCAGCTCGCGTAGAGGTCAAATAGCGAGTTGTAGTATTCCTGGGCCCCGGGCCGGCCGGCTACCACCGTGTACATGTCGTGCAGCCACGCGGCCTGGCCATCTTTGCTGTAAATGTCGGCTGCCGTCAACCCGGTGCTTTTGATGGGTAGCCGACGCTGCACCGCGGCCACCGGCACGCCGCGCATAAGGTGAATGCCGAACTTGAGGCCTTGGCTGTGCAGGTAATCGGCCAGCGGCTTAAACCCTTTGCCGCCCGCGGCCGACGGAAACCGGTTCGGGGCCGGGGTGAAGCGTCCGTATTCGTCGATTGAATACGCGGGGTCTTTCTCATTGTAGCCGTGGGCCGTGTCGTTGCCCACGTACCAGCGAATATCGACCACCACATACTGCCAGCCGCTGCTTTTGAGGTGCCGGGCCATGTAGTCGGCGTTGGCGCGCACCTCCGCTTCGGTCACGGTGGGGCCGTAGCAGTCCCAGCTGTTCCAGCCCATGGGCGGCGTAGGGGCCCACCCGTGGAAGTCGGGCGCGGGGGCCCTAGCTTTTTGGGCTGATGCCAGGTGCGCCGCCATTGCCAGCAGCCCACCCAGCAGGGCTAGGCGGAGCTTATTCATTCAGGTTTAATAAATCAAAGTGGGCCCCCGTAACTATGGCACGAACGCTGCGGATCCGTGCTTAGGTCCTTCAACGCGCGGCCTCGCAGCGTTCGCGCTACAGCGCCAGGAGCTTGCGGGTGGCCACGCCGCCGGCCGTTGCAATCCGCACCACGTAGGCCCCGGCTCCCAGGCCCGCCGAAATATCGCTCGGGCCCCCGCCGCTCAGTTTGCGGCGGTACACCACCCGGCCGCTGAGGTCGGCCACGGTTAGCATGGCACCGGTACCAGCGGGCAGCTGCACCGAAAAATTGCCGCCCCGCGCCGGGTTCGGAAACAACTGTATCAGGGCATCCAAACCGGTGCGGGCGGCCGTCACGGCGCCAGCAACTTCCACGGCCCAGTGTTGGCCAGGGCCGGCGTTGTAGTCCCACAGGCCCAACTGCACGCCGTCGGCAAGGGCGCCGTTAGGCACTTCGATGACCCGGTTACCGTAAATGAAAGCCAGCACCAAGGTGCCATCAGCGGCCCTTTCCACCCGAAATTTCTGGCAGTTCTGGGGTGAGTCGGCGCTTAGGCCCAGCGTGGTGCCGGCAGTTTGGGCACAAGCAGGCACGTCGGTGTTCAGGCCACTCAACACGTTCGTTATCTTGTACACGCCGCTGCCCTGGGGCGTAAATTTCCACTGCTGGCAGGGCTGGCCGGTGGCGGTGCTTTGCACCAGGGCCTGCCCGGCCGCCGCGGTGCAGCCAGCAGCGGCCCACACCTTGCCGCTGTTTTGGTTCACGACTTTGTAGGTGCCGCTTGCCAGCCAGTCCTGCGTCACCGAAGGCCAGCCCGTCGCGCCCCAGCTCAGGCGGCCGATGCCGAGCGTGGGGGCTCCGTTTCTGTTGCGATCGTAGTAATGGTAGGTCAGGTAGTTGGTGCCGTTCTCGACGAAGAGGCCCACCTGGCCTGGGCCAATGTAGTTGTCCTTGCCCACCAAAAAATCGGTGCCGCCGCCGTTGAGTAAGTCCACCCCATTTTTGTCTAAAAAGGGCCCTTCGGGGTTGGCAGAGCGGCCCATTTGCACGTAGTACGTGCTGGTGACGCCCGCGCAGCAAATGCCTTTGTTGTAGAATAAATAGTAGTAACCGCCGTGGGGCATCACGTAGGAAGCCTCGTTTTCGCAGTAGGGGTTGCTACCCGCGATGTTTTTGATGTTGGCGTTGAGGCGCTTGCCGGTAGCTGGGTCAATCTGCACCGTCCAGATGCCGGTCAGGTGCGAGCCAAACGTCATCCAGTACTTGCCAGCAGCATCGGCGTACACGTCGGGATCGATGCAACCGTAGGCCGAGGTGTTGTCCGAGTACACCACCATGCCTTGGTCGGTCCAGTTGGTGAGGTCGGTGCTGGTGGCCACCCCGATGGCGCAGGGCCGCTGCCCCAGCGAGCAGGAGTAGTACATGTAGTACTTTCCGTTCATGAAAATGCACTCGGGGGCCCAGAAATTGCCCTTGAACCCGTTTACGTAGCCGTCAATCCAGTCCGGCCAGGTACCGGCGGCAAACACCGTGGGCGCCACCGTCCAGTTGATCAGGTCGGTCGACGTGATATGATAAATCTGGTCGCCCGTGGTCCAGACGTGGTACACGCCGTTGCGCTTGATGATGGTCGACGGGTCGTGGGCCCCCGTGGCCCCTTGCAGCGCCCGCGCCGGTCCCAGCGCACAGAAAAACAACACCAGCGCCAGCAACCAAGTGGCCCACCGCGCCGGTATAACTGTCGGCGTCGGCAGCGGCTCCGCAGAGGGGTTATAACAATGGTTTTTCATGAGCCATGAACTTGGTTCAAAATGAGAAGTTAACCCCGCTGGTTTCACCGACGGCTGCATTATTTAGTCAAAAGCAAGGGCGGCTAACCGTGGCCGGCTGCCCTTACTTCTAGCGCTTGCCGGCCACCCGCAGCACCGTGAACGAGTTGGGGGCCAACGTATAACTTACCGTCAGGCCGGCCACGGCGAAAGTCGATTCCTGGGGGGCGAGCTTCTTGGGCTCTTGCAGGCTGTTTTGGGTTTGGAGGTCGGCGTTGGCCATCACCTGGGCCCGGCCGGTTTTGCCCAGCTTCTTGGCCCCGGCGAGGTCGATTTTTACCGGTCGTGCGGTGTTGGAGTAATTCACCAGCTTCACCACCACGTCGCCGGCCGCGTCGTCGGCCACGGCGCTCACGAACAGGTCATCGCTGCCGTTTTTGGCGTTGCCGGGCAGGGCGATGGGCAGCACCCGCGTGCCTTTGTTGAGGGCGTACATCTTCTGCACGTAGTAACTCGGCGAGCCGTACGAGTTCAGGTTGTCGAACCAAATCATGTCGGGTGTCCACTGCCAGGCGTCCACGTTAGCGAAGAGCGGGGCGTAGGAGGCCATACCTACCACGTCGGCGTTGCGCTCCAGGCCCGTCATGAACGCGGCTTCGGAAATAGCGCAGTCCCAGGTGTTTTTGTTTTCGGGGCTGCCGATGGCTACGCTTTGGGCGGCGTACTCGCCGGCAAAGATTTTGGGGCCCTTGCGGGCGTACTTGTCGTAACGATCGGCGTGCTGGCGGAACCAATCGGGCAGGGCGTAATAATGCTCGTCGACGTACTCGGCGTGCAGCTCACCGAGGCGCTTGCTGGCTTTTTCAAACAGTTCGCCCTCGGGGCTGGGGCCGGCGCTGCTCACGATTTCAATATTGGGATACTTTGCCTTCAATGCTTTAGCAAACGGCTCGTAGCGCTCCAGGTACTGGGGGCCCCACTGCTCGTTGCCAATGCCCATCATTTTCAGGTTGAAGGGCGCGGCGTGGCCCATGGCCACGCGCTTGGCGCCCCAGGGGCTGCTGGCGGGGCCGTTGGCAAACTCCACCAAGTCGAGCGCGTCCTGGATGAACACGTCCAGCGACGGGTCGCCGGTGTTGGAGCCCGCGGCTTCGGCGTTGGGGCCCTTGGCATTGCTGGCGGTGCCCATCGGGGCCAGCTCGCCCGAATTGAACTGGCAAGCCATGCCCACGTTGAGAATCGGCAGCGGCTCGGCTCCGATGTCCTCGGCCAGCTGGAAATACTCGTAAAAGCCCAGCCCAAACGACTGGTAATAATCGGGCGTCGAGCGGTGCTTGAACTCCATGTTCCAGCGGTTAATCAGCGGCTGACGAGCGGCCACGTCGCCGATGGTTTCCTTCCACTGGTAGCGCTCCGAAAGGGTGCGCCCCTCCACGATGCAGCCGCCCGGAAAACGCAGGAAGCCCGGCTTCATGTCCTTGAGTAGTTGCACCAAGTCGGTGCGCAGGCCGTTGGGTCGGCCCTTCCAGGTGTCCTTCGGGAAGAGGGAAATCACATCCAGATCGACCGTGCCGGTGCCGGTAAGCACCAGCTTCAGGCGGGCCTTGTTTTGGGTGCCGGTGGCGCGCAGCACGGCCGTGTACTGCTTCCACTCGCCCGTGAAGCCGCTCACCGGAGCCTGGCCCAGCACCTCCCCTTTCTCCCCCACCAGCACCGCTGTGAGGCCGCCGATGCTGCCCGCCCCGCGCCGGGCGTAGAACGTAAGCGTGTACTCCCCGCTTTGCTTCACGCCCATGCCCCGAAACCCTTCGTTCTCAATGCCGGCCTCGCCGGGGGCCCCGGCGCGGGTGGTGAGGCGCACGTAGTGTGTGTTCGTCGCGCTGAGGGGCTGCTCGTTGCGCACGGCGTAGGCGTCGAGGTTGGCCGCGCCTTGCAGGGCCCGCCAGCCGATGAGGCGGGCATCGGTTTCAAACGACTTGTTCTTCACCAGCTCGGGGTAGAGGCCCCCATCGGCGGCGAAATTGATGTCCTCGAAGAAGAGGCCGTACATGTTTCTCGACACGGACGCGCCCGGCTTGTTCACCTGCACGGTAAGGGTGGTGGGGGCCGTTTGGGCCTGGCCGGGGCTGGCGGTCAGCGCGCCGAGCAGGCTGAAGCCGGTGGCCAGGACCGGAAAGCGGGAGGTAGCGAGCATAGGAGCGGCAACTAAAAACGGGTGGAGAATTACCAGAACTTGGCGTACAAAGCCGTGATCATCAGCAGAATGATGGCAATGAGGGCCATCGTGCTCGGGCTTACTTTGAAGATGCCCGGCTCCAGGCGCAGGGCCTTGGGGTTGATGGCCGGGCCCGCCAGGCTCATGGCCACCATCAGCACAAACGTGAAGGCGAACGAGAGGCCCATGCAAATCAGGAACGGGATTTCATAACCGCCGTGCCCGTTGGGGAAGGCCGTGTAGAGAATGGTTTCGTGGCCCAACAGGCTGGGCGCGTAGTTATTGAAGAATACCGACAGGATGAAGCCCGACAAAATGCCGGCAATGGCTGCCGGGGCCGTGGTGCGCTTCCAGAACAAGCCCAGCAGGAACACCGCCACGATGCCGGGCGAGATGAAGCCCGTGTATTTCTGGATGTAGGTAAACCCGCCTTCGCCGCTGATGCCCAGCAAATCCTTCCACGTCAGCATAATGGCCATGGCCATGGCCGCAAACACGGTGATGCGGCCCACCCACACCAGCTTTTTTTCGTCACTTTCGGGCTTGAGGTAACGCTTGTAGATATCGAGGGTGAAAATGGTCGAAATCGAGTTCACCTTGCCGGCCAGCGAGGCCACGATGGCCGCCGTGAGGGCCGCCAACGACAGGCCTTTCAGGCCGTTGGGCAGGAAGGTGAGGATGGCTGAGTAGGCATTATCAGAGTTAAAATGACCGCCGGGCGACATCTGGGATTGTAGGCTGCCGTTTTTGTGCAGCACGTAGGCGGCGATGCCGGGCAGCATCACAATCACGGGCATGATGAGCTTGAGCATTCCGGCGAACAGAATACCGGTGCGCGCCGTTTTGAGGTCGGCGCCCAAGGCCCGCTGCGTAATGTACTGGTTACAACCCCAGTAATTGATGTTCACAATCCACTGGCCAGCAGCGTACATGGCAATGCCGGGCACCATCAGGTACTTGTTGACATTCACCTGCGGCGTGGCGGCCGTGGGCTTGGGGAAAATCATGTGGAAGTGGTCGCCCGCATTGCTCATCATGGCGTTAAAGCCGGCAATGGCGTTGTGGCCCAGGCCAAATTTCTCGCTTACCAGCGTGAGGGCCAGGTAGGTAGTGGCCAGGCCGCCCACGATAAGCACCGCCACCTGCACCACGTCGGTGTAGCCCACCACCTTCATACCACCCAGCGTGATAAAGAGCGCGAATACGGCCAGCGCCACCAAAATGAGGTGAAAGCTCTCGGCCCCGCCCACCAGGCTGCTGATGGCCAGGGCCCCCAGGTAAAGGATGGAGGTGAGGTTGACCAGCACGTACAAAAACAGCCAGAAAATACTCATTATCAGGCTCAGCGCCGAGTTGTAACGCTGCTCCAGAAACTGCGGCATGGTGTAGATGTGCTGCTTCAAATAAATCGGCATGAAGAACACAGCCACCACGATGAGCACGATGGCCGCCACCCACTCGTAGGCCGCCACCGCCACGCCCACCTGAAATCCGTTGCCGCTCATGCCGATGAACTGCTCGGCCGAGATGTTTGAGGCAATCATGCTGGCCCCGATGGCCCACCACGTTAGCGACCCTTCCGCCAGGAAGTAGTCCTTGGTGGTCATTTGGGCCTTTTGCTTGCTGCGGTACACGTAGTAGCCGTAAGCGGAGACGCCGATGAGATAGAACAGGAAAACCCCCAGGTCCAGGGCATTAAAGGCATTTTGCATTAGTGGTGCTTAGTTGTTGGTACTTGGTAGTGCTTGGTGCTTGATGCTTGGTTCGCACCGCTTGTCATTGCGAGGAGAAACGACGAAGCAATCTTTCCTTCGTCTGCGCCGTCGTGCCAGCGGAAGGAAAGATTACCGTGCTCCACTGCGTTGCGCTAGCAATGACAAAACCTGAGCACCAAGCACTACCGGAAGGCCACTTCGTTGTAGCGCAGCTCATTTTTGAAGGTGCGCAGCTTCGTGTCGGCGTCGATGAGGACAAACTCGATGCCGGCCATTTCGGCGAAGTCTTCCAGGTACTCGGCGGTCAGGTTCTGGCTGAAGCCGGTGTGGTGGGCCCCACCGGCCAGAATCCAGGCGGCGGCGCCGGTGGCCAGGTCGGGCTTCACCTGCCAGAGCACGCGGGCCACGGGCAGCTTGGGCAGGTCATGCGCGGGGGCCACGGCCGTTACCTCGTTCACAATCAGACGAAAGCGGTTACCCAGGTCTACGAGCGTGGCGTTCAGGGCCGGGCCGGCGGGGCAGTTGAACACCAGGCGCACCGGGTCTTCCTTACCGCCGATGCCGAGCGGGTGAACTTCGGCCCGCACCTTGCCCTCGGCAATAGTAGGGCAGATTTCGAGCATATGCGAGCCCAGCACCTGCTCGTTGCCGGGCGCAAAGTGGTAGGTGTAGTCTTCCATAAACGAGTTGCCGCCGGGCAGGCCGGCGCCCATCACCTTCATGGCGCGCACCAAGGCCGCCGTTTTCCAGTCGCCCTCGCCGCCAAAGCCGTAGCCCTCAGCCATTAGGCGCTGCGTGGCGATGCCGGGCAACTGCTTCATGCCATGCAAGTCCTCAAACGTATCGGTGAAGCCCTTGGCATTGCGGTCTTGCAGGAATTTGCGCATGCCGGCTTCGATGCGGGCCGCGTCGCGCAGGCTTTCGCGCTGGGCCCCACCGGCTTGCAGGCCACCTGCCAGCTCGTATTCCTTCTCATACGTGGCTACCAGCGCGTCCACCTGGGCATCGGTCACTTCGTTGACCACCGCCACCAAATCGCCGATGCCGTAGGTGTTCACCTCGTAGCCAAACTTGATTTCGGCTTCCACTTTGTCGCCTTCGGTCACGGCCACGTAGCGCATATTGTCGCCAAAGCGCACGAAGTGCCCCCCCTGCCAGTCGGCCCAGGCGCAGGCCACGCGGGCCCAGATGTTCAGGCTGTTATGCACCGCCGCGCTCTGCCAATGGCCCACAATCACCTTACGGTTCAGGCGCATCCGGGTACCAATGAAGCCAAACTCCCGGTCGCCGTGCGCCGATTGGTTGGTATTCATGAAGTCCATGTCGATGTCGGCCCACGGAATGTCGCGGTTGAACTGCGTGTGCAGGTGGGCCAGCGGCTTGTGCAGGATTTTCAGGCCGTTAATCCACATTTTGGCCGGCGAGAAGGTGTGCATCCAGGCCACCAGGCCCACGCAGTTTTCGGCCGTGTTAGCTTCCTGCATCAGCTTGTAAATCTCGGCGGGGCCCGTTAGTACGGGCTTGTACACGATTCTGATGGGCAGCTTGGTGCCCAGCTCCTGGGCAATCTGCTGCGAGTGCTGAGCCACTTGCTCCAGGGTTTCGGGGCCGTAGAGGTGCTGGCTGCCCGTGATGAACCAGGCTTCGTAATGCGAAATATCGATCATTGGGATTGGGTAATTTGGGCCATTATGCTGAATTGGGTGAAGCATCTCTACCGCTCCGTTGCTTCGATTGGATTACTGCTGCGGGAGGGATGTTTCGGCTGCGCGGACGCTAGACGAGCATGACAGTGGAGGTAATTTTTTTACGACTGCCCGTAATAGGAATTGGCGCCGTGCTTGCGCTCGTAATGCTTCTTGATTAGTGCGTCTTTGAGGCGCGGCACGTCGGCGCGCAGGGTGGTGCTGAGATAGGCGATGCGGGCTATTTCTTCCAGCACAGCGCTATTATACACGGCCTTTTCCACGGTGGGGCCCCAGGTGAAGGGCGCGTGGTTGGCCAGCAACACCATCTCCACCTCGTCGGGCGAGAGGCCACGCCGGGCAAACTCGTTCATGATTTGCCAGCCGGTTTCGTGCTCGTAGTCGCCGGCAATCATGGCGTCGTCCATCGGCGGGGCACAGGGCACATCGGCGGTGAGGTGGTCGGCATGCGTCGTGCCCAGCACTGGAATGTCGAGCTGCGCCTGGGCCCACGCGGTAGCGTAGGTGCTGTGCGTGTGTACGATGCCGCCGATGTGGGCCCAGTGGCGGTACAGTACCGCGTGGGTTTTGGTATCGGAAGAAGGCCGCTTGCTGCCCTCTATAATGCCGTTGTCGAAGTCCACAATCACAATGTCTTCCGGCCGAAGTGTGGCGTAGGGTACCCCGCTGGGCTTGATAGCAAACACGCCGTTTTTGCGGTCCACCACGCTGGCGTTGCCGAAGGTGAAGAGCACCAGCCCGAGCTGCGGCAGCTGCATGTTGGCCTCGTAGCAGGTCTGTTTTAGGTCTTGGAACTGGCTCATGCGGTGGTCACAGCGGGCGTTTCGGTTTCGGTGACGGGCTCGGCGGGGCCGGTCGTGGTGCTTTCCACGAAATGGCCCAGGGCCTGGTACTGGGCGTAGCGGGCTGCGTAATCGGCCACGCGGACGGGGTCGGGCTGGTAGGTTTCGGCAAAGCCACTGCCCAGCGCCTTTTGGGCCGCTAGCACGTCGGGGTAGATGCCGGCCGCCACGGCCGCGTACATGGCCGCGCCCAGCGCGGGGGCCTGCTCCGAGACGGCGATTTTGATAGGCCGGTCGAGCACATTAGCCAAAGTCTGCATCACGAAGGCCGATTTCTTGGCCACGCCGCCGATGCCAATCACCTGCTTGATCGGGATGCCTTCCTGTTCAAACCGCTCCACAATCTGCTTCGAGCCGTAGCAGATGGCTTCCACCAGGGCCCTAAAAATCTGGGGGGCCGAGGTGCCCATCGTTAGGTTCGTCAGGGCCCCTTTCAGGGCTTGGTTGGCGTCGGGCGTGCGGCGGCCGTTCACCCAGTCCAGGGCCAGCACGCTCGATTCGGCAGGGTCTACGTCGGCGGCGGCTTTGGTGAGGGCCCCCAGCAGGTGGTCGCTCATTTCCTGGCGCAATGCGGCCAGCTGCTCTCCCGTCAGCACCTGCGACTGCGCCAGCCCGGCTTGCAACGGCCACTCCAGCAGCTGGCGGAACCAAGCCAGCAAGTCGCCAAAGGCCGACTGTCCGGCTTCGAGTCCCATCATCCCCGGAATCACGGAACCATCCACCTGCCCGCAAATGCCGGCCACCAAATGGCCACCGACCTCAGCGGTCGGCGCCACCACAATGTCGCAGGTGCTGGTGCCCATCACCTTCACCATCGAGTAGGACTCAATCCCGCCGGCCACGGCCCCGGCGTGGGCATCAAACGAGCCCACGGCTACTACCGTATTGGTAGTCAATTCCAAGCGTTTGGCCCACTCTTCGGAAAGGTGCCCAGCTACTTGGTCGGCGGTGTACGTTTCCGTGAATAAACGATTGTGTAAACCGGCCAGCTTTGGGTCGAGGTAGTTCAGGAACTGCTGCGGAGGCAGGCCGCCCCAGCTTTCGTGCCACATGGCCTTGTGGCCGGCTGCGCAGCGGCTGCGCCGGAAGGTGGCCAAGTCGCCGCCGGTCAGCAGCAGGGTGGTCCAGTCGCAGTGCTCCATCCACGAGTGGGCGGCTTGGTGCACGGCCTCGTCCTCGCGTACGATGTGCATGATTTTGGCCCAAAACCACTCCGACGAGTAGATGCCGCCCTCGTACCTAGTGTAGTCTTCGCCACCCCAGGTGCGGGCTTTGTGATTGATTTCGGCCGCCTCGGCCAGGGCCGTGTGGTCTTTCCAGAGCACAAACAGCGCGTTGGGATTCTCAGCAAATTCGGGCAGCAGGCCCAGGGCCACGCCGTCGGCATTCACGGGGCCCGGCGTCGAGCCGGTGGTGTCCACGGCCAGGCCCAGAATCTGGTCGGCGGGCACATGGGCGGCCACTTGGCGGATGGTGGTTTCCAGGCCCTCAATGTAGTCGAGCGGGTGCTGGTGGAACTGGTTTTTGGTGGCGTGGCAGTAGCGGCCGGCCTTCCAGTGCGGGTAGTAGTGCCCGGCCTGCGCGATTTCGGCCTCGGTGCGGGCATTCATGAGCAGCGCCCGCACGGAGTCGGGGCCGTAGTCGATGCCGATGACGTAAGCGGCGGGTTGTTATTGCACGATTATTTGAATTAAAAATGAGTGGCCTGCCAGTCTGATTATCAGCCCCCGGCACTTTTCATTCTTCATTTTTAGTTTTTAATTGAAACGCTATTCG
>JANPOR010000208.1:0-3583 GCA_031428075.1 Hymenobacter sp.
CCCGACGAGCTCATCAAGCTCAACAGCCTGCCGGCTGGTGGCCGCGTGCGCGTGGGCCAGCAGCTGTTGTTAAACGCGGAGGCCGCCGCAGCCGCGGCCCCGGCGCTGGCAGCGGCGCCGGCCAGAACCCCGGCCAGAACCCCGCCCGCACCGCACCCCGCCGCACCAGAAGCCATGCCGGCCCCCGCATCCGACAAGCCGGCCCAGATTGCCACTGTAACACCAACCGCCCCGGCCGACAATCTCAGTGCCCGGGAGACGGAGAAGCCCGTCGAGCGCGCCCCCACCCGCGCCAGTGAGCTGGTGGCCCGCGTGTCGGAAAGCGGCCTGGCCGCCGTCATCGACAACAACGGCACCGACAAGTACCTGGCCTTGCACAAGACGGCCCCCGTGGGCACCATCATGCAGGTGAAAAACGCCATGAATGGGCAATCGGTGTACGTGCGCGTCATCGGCAAGCTGCCTGACACCGGCGAGAACAACAACATCCTGGTGCGCCTCTCGCCCCGCGCCGTGCAGAAGCTGGGCACGTCCGACCAGCGCTTTCGCGTCGAAACCAGCTACGTGCCGTAGGGCCCCGGCGCTGTGGATGCACCCGCGTTCCTTGTCGAAGTGCTTGGCGTCCGGCTGTCGGCCGGCGAGTACGTGGCCGTTAATTTTCGGCTGTGGTGGCGTTCGGCTGCTACCCGGCGCAACCACTGGCTGCTGGGCCTGGCCCTGGCGCTGCTGGCCGCCAGCGTGGCCATGCAGCTGCGCGGTAGGGCCCCGGACGGCACGTTTGCATGGTCGTCGCCGGTGTTGCTGGCCGTTGGGTTGGCCTACGGGGTCCTGCGGCCCCTGCTGGTGCGGCGCCTGTTGCGGCGCACATACCAGCGCAGCGCAGCCATGCAAACACCCATCGATTATGAGTTAACGGCCGAAGAAATACGTGGCCACAGCACCTTGGGGCACTTCGCGGTGCCGTGGGCGGCCCTGCGTCGGGCCGTGTGGGTGCGCCCCGATTGGCTGCTGCTCTACCCCACCGACACGGCCTGCTACTACCTCGACGTGCGCCGCTTTCCCACAACGTTTTCGGCCGACGATATGGCGCAGCTGCTGGCCCGGTACCGAGTGCCACAGGTGAAGTCGTAACGGGCGGTCCCTACCATTTCTATTTATTCAAAATTCCTAACTGACTTCGTCCCACCGTGGCCCATCACCTAAAAAACCTGGCCCAGCTGCGGCACCAGCTCGACGCCCAATACGACCGCTACAACCGGCCGGAATTTATTAAAAACGACCCCATCCAGATCCCGCACCGCTTCACCCAGCGGCAGGACGTGGAAATCAGCGCCCTGTTTGCCGCGCTGCTGGCCTGGGGGCAGCGGCCCACCATTATTAATAAGTGCAACGAATTGATGCGGCGCATGGACGACGCGCCCCACCAATTCATCACCCAGCACCGCGACGAGGACCTGAAACGGCTGCTGGGTTTCTGCCACCGCACATTTTGCGACACTGATTTGCTGTACTTCGTGCACTGGTTGCGCGACTGGTACGGCCAGCACGACACGCTGGAAACGGCGTTTCTGGTGGGGGCCACCCAGCGCGAGCGGCTGATGAATTTCCATAGCCGCTTCTTCAGCCTGCCCGATGCGCCGCCGCGCACCCGCAAGCACGTGGCCACGCCGGCCCGCAAATCGGCTTGCAAGCGCCTGAACATGTACCTGCGCTGGCTGGTGCGCCGCGACGACCGCGGCGTCGACTTCGGCCTCTGGACCCGACTTTCCCCGGCCGACCTCATCATGCCCATCGACCTGCACGTCGAGCGCCAGGCCCGGCCCCTGGGCCTGCTCAGCCGCAAACTGGTGGACTGGCAAGCCGCCGAGGAATTAACTGCTAATCTGCGCGAGCTGGACCTGCTGGACCCGGTAAAATATGATTTCGCGCTCTTCGGCGCGGGCGTAGACAAGGCGCAATAAACAGGGGCCCGCCGCTACTTGCGGACCGCCTTTTAATTCCCCACCAACTGGCGGACATTGCTGACGAATTGCTCCAATATAATTGAGTCAGCATGCGCGCTTTCGAGCCGCTGCGTGCAGGCCCGGTGCATTACTTCCAGGCACGTGTTGTAGCGGGCAATGTGTTCGGCGGGCGAGATGTTTTCGAGGAAGGATAGTAGGTCTTCGTGGGTTTCAAATTGGGCCGCGTCCACGAACGAATTCTCCGGAAACGTTTCGTAAATAGCGGTTCCCGCGCCGTAATAAATAGGTAGGCAGCCGGCCGCTATGGCGTGCCATATTTTTTCGGTGCAATAATGCGGGTACGCCGTATTCTCGAAGCAGATGTTGAATTTATAGTCTTGGAGGAGGGCGAGCTTGCGGTCCCACCACGTCGTGTTGCCGCTCTCGTAGCGAGAGCTTTCCAGGGTTGCGACGCTCGCTGGCCAGTCGTTGCCGATGATGTCGGCCTTGCGGCGCTCATACAAGAAAAGCGCGAGGTTTTGCCGACGAACGAACAGGTCTATGTCCCGGCCGCCACAAAATAATTGCGAATTCTGCGGGTCGCGGTAGCCGATAAAAGCCGCGCAAAACTTCTGCTTGGCCCCAAGTTTTTGCACGGTGAGGGGCGTGCCCGGGGGCGACTGCAAATCGATGCCGAGCGCATTGGAAAAGTCGTCGTGATAGGCCCCCAAAAAGTGCAGGTTGTGCAGAAACACGTTGCCGCTGTACACGTTCATCATCACCCGGTTTCGTTCGCTGAAATTTTCAGTATTATGGTCGAGCCGGGGCTCGTTGGCCCACACAATAAATTTCTTAAAAAAGAAAAGTTTGCTGACTAACCGGTAGCTGCGGAACCTTGACGAGATAGACGCCAGCACGTCGGCCGCCAGCGGATTGCGGGTGTAGCTGATGCCGTTTTTATTGAGGTATTCCTCCACCAAAGGATTGGTGAATTGCAACGATATGTCTCTTCTCAGAATGAAGATTCTTATCATAAATTCCTCCGTTACTTTAAACCTCCGTTACTTTAAAATGGGGCTAGGGCGGTTTGTACGGGCTTCAACGCGTGGCCAAGTTAGCTGGGCGGCGCGGATTGGGCGGGCGTTGGGGGCCCGGCCACCACCACCAGCAGGGCGTCTTCGGCGGCGCGGGTGAGGCGGTGGTAGCGCGGACTGCCGCGGTACTCCCACATGGTGAGGCCCAGGCCCGCCAGACGCTCGGCCACGCGGGCGGCGGCCCGCTCGCCGATGCCGCCGGCCGCGGCCAGCTCGGCGGTGGTGCGCTCGGGGTGCTGCATCAGGGCCCCCAGCATCTGGCCCAGGCAGCGCTGGCCGCGCGGGTCGCGCACGCCGTGCTCGGCCCGCAGCCACGCTGCCAGGCGGGCCTGCACGGCGGCTGGCTCCTGGCTCAGGGGCGGCGGGGGGAGCGGATGGTCGCGCTCGGCCACGCGGCGGGCAAAGGCGGCGGCCAGGTTTTCGGAAGTATCGGGCATAAATAGGTATTAGGTGGGCTAAGTTGGTTCAGATGCTGGCTATTTTGGTCCAAATAATGGCTAGTTATAAACAAGTACGGTCCAAATTAATTGAAATAAGAGACAATTT
>JANPOR010000209.1:0-4497 GCA_031428075.1 Hymenobacter sp.
GCCGCGCCCACCGTACTGGGGCGGCTACATCCTGCAGCCCCACCGCGTCGAGTTCTGGCAGGGCCGTCCCAGCCGCCTGCACGACCGGCTGGAATATAATTTAGTCGACGGCGCCTGGATCATCAGCCGTTTGGCCCCTTAATCACCCATTTACAGCGGTTGTCCAGTCAGCGTACAGGTTCGTGTGCGTCGGATGCGGGGCTGGCCCCCGCCCGTCGGCGCATGACATAGGGGAACCGCTTCAAATGAAATGTTAACCGTATAATTAGATCCTTTGGCTGAAATCCAACCTTTGCGCGGCTGGCGCTACGCCCCGGCGCTGGGCGCTGACATCGACACCTATACGTCGCCGCTGTTTGATGTGGTGTCGGCCCGGCAGCGGGCAGCGCTTTACCGCAATCCACTCAATTCCATACATTTGGCCGTGCCGCAGGGCGACGATCCGGCCGGGGCGGCCCTGGCTACGCTGCGCCGGTGGCAGGCCGAGGGCGTGCTGCGGCAGGATGCGCTGCCAGGCATTTACGCGTATTATCAGTACTTCCGGCTGCCGGGCAGCCCCCACGAATACTGCCGCAAGGGCTTTATGTGCCACATCCAGGCCTACGAATGGGCCGAGGGCGTGGTGCTGCGCCACGAAAACACGCTGCCCGCCAGCGTGAGCGACCGCGCCGCTCTGCTGGCCCGCACCGAATTCCAGACCAGTGCCACCCATGGCCTGTACCGCGACGACGACTTCGAGCTGGAAGCCTACCTCGACGAGGCCATGCGCGCGCCACTCTACCAGACCGAGGACGACTACCAGGGGGCCCGCGATGTGCTGGCCGTGATTCAGGACGCGGCCGTCATTCGGCGTTTCCAGGAGGTGCTGGCCCGGCGCGAAGTCATTCTGGCCGACGGCCACCACCGCTACGAAGGCTCGTTGGCCTACCGGCACGCCCGCCAGGCCCGGGCCGGGGGCGCCGCTACGGGGCGTGAGCCCTGGAATTACCACCTCATGTACCTCACCAACGCCGCCAGCGACGACCTGCGCATTTTGCCTACCCACCGCCTACTGCTGGAGCTGCCCGGCGGCTTGAGCGACGCGGAATTTCTGGTCCGCCTGGGGCCCTACTTCACGGCGCTGCCGCTGGAGGAAGCCACCGACTTGCCCGACGTGATTGCCGGCAAGCGCTGGGCGTTCGGACTATACTTGGGCGGACAGGCCTACAAGCTCCGGCTCCGGCCCGAAGCCCATGCGCAGCTGAACTGGGACACAACAACCGAAGTGAGGGCCCTGGACTTGACGGTGCTGCACTTTTTTGTCCTCGAAAAAGTACTGGGTCTGGTGGGGCCCGACGTTCAACGGGCCTGGCCGGGCGTGGCCTACGTGCGCAGCTTTGCCGAATGCCTTCAGCGCGTGGACCGCGGCGAAGCCCGCGCTGCGCTCATCGTGAACGAAGTAACAATGGCCGAGGTAGAGGCCGTGTGCCACTCCGGGGCCGTGATGCCGGCCAAATCGACTTTTTTTTATCCCAAAACGTTGGCCGGCTTCCTCTTCAGCAGCATTGCCGACGACGAGGCCGGCAACGTGTTCGACAATTATTTCCAGTCGGCCAGCGCCGCTCCCCTGCCCCAATAAGTAGCGTGAGACTAATTTTAGCTTCCAATTCGCCGCGCCGCCGCCAGCTGCTAACGGACCTGGGCCTGGCCTACGAAATCCGCCTGCGCGAGGTGGACGAGGACTTCCCGCCCCACCTGCGCCGGGCCGAAGTGGCCGAGTACCTAGCCGCCCACAAAGCCGCTGCCTATGCCTCCGACTTGGCCTCCAACGAGTTGGTGCTCACCGCCGACACCATTGTGTGCCTCGGCGAAGATGTACTCAACAAGCCCGCCAACGTGGCCGAGGCCACCGCCATGCTCACCCGTCTGCAGGGCCGGGCGCACGACGTGTTCACGGGGGTGTGCCTGCGGGCCGGCGACGGCCGCCAAGTGGTGTTTTCCGATCAGACTACGGTACATTTTCGGCCCCTGAGCGCGGCCGAAATCAGCCACTACATCGCCACCGCCCAGCCCTTCGACAAAGCCGGGGCCTACGGCGCACAGGACTGGATTGGGATGGTCGGCGTAACGCGGCTCGAAGGATCCTATTTCAACGTGATGGGCCTGCCCGTGCACCGCGTGTGGGAGGAGCTGGCCAAGCTGGGGGGCCTGCCCACCTGGGTGCCCGGGGCCTAGAGGCCGCCTAAAAAACGCCTCTGCCAGTCCTTTTGGCATCTTTTTGCCGCAGCATGGCTGTTGCAGCGGCGAATATTTATTTTCTGTTTTCCATGCGCCCGGCTGCTGTTCTTTCACCTCTGTCCCTAAGCGGGCGGTTTTTCCAAGTGTTGTTGCCGGGCGTTCTGGGCCTATGCGCGGCCTACGCGGCCTTGGTGCTCAACCAAGCCACTTACGCCGGCGTGCGGGCCCTGAGCCGCATTACTTTCCACAACGGTTCTTACCAGTACCTGCCCGTGCGAGTGTCGGCCGTTGAATTTGCGCTGGCCCAGCGCACGGCCTTGGGCGCGGCCGGCGCCTTGCTACTGGTTGCCGGGCTGGGGCTGGCGGGCCGGGCCGGGCGCCAGCAGTGGGGGGCCCTGGCCGCCGAGACCCGCGTTGCCCTGGCCGGTGTGCGGCGCTGCCTGGTAAAATTGTCGCCCGCGCAGCGCTGGGCGGCCGGGCTCAGCCTGGCACTGCTCACGGGGGTCCGCATTTACTTCAGCATCGTAAAATCGTACCACGCGGACGAAGTGGCATCGTACGATTTTTTCGTAAGCCGAGGCCTGTTGGCGGTGAGCAGCTTCTACCCCATCCCCAACAACCACGTGCTGCCGAACACGCTGAGCTGGCTGTTTTTCCGAATGAATCCGAACCTGTGGTTCACGCTGCGGCTCCCGGTGCTGCTCACCACCACCGCTGGCACCGTGCTGCTGTTCGTGGGATTGGTTCGGTTCGGCACGTTTCGGGCAGCGCTGATGGCCCTCACGCTGTTTGCGTGGGTGCAGCTGAGCATGTACAACGCCGTAGCCGGGCGCGGATATTGGCTGCTGGTGACGCTAGCGGGCGTTCATTTCTTTGCAATGGTGGCGCTGCTGGCGCGCCCCGGGGCCCCGCGCGTGACCTGGGCCGCCTTGCTGTTGAGCGGTGCACTGGGCTGCTACACGGTACCGCCGTTTATCTACGTGGTGGCGTCGGCCAGCAGCTACCTGGGGGTGGTGTTTTGGCGGCGGCGCGACTGGCGCAGCCTCGGCCAAACGGTGGCCTTGGGGGCGGGCATAGTGGCAGGCGCAGCCCTGCTCTACGCGCCCTTATTACTGCTTTCGGGCTGGCGCTTGCTGCTGGCCAACGACTACGTAGTATCGAAGCCGTGGCCGATTTTTTTGCGCGAACTGCCCTCCTTCGTGTGGCTCACCGAAGGCACGCTGGCCGGGCAGCGCACCGTGGGGGCCCTGGTATTTCTGGCCGGGCTGGGGGCCTTTGGGTGGCTGTTGCGGGCCCGGGTGTGGGCTGGCCTAGCCCCGGATTTGCGCGCGGCGGTGCGCCGGCTGGGACTACCGGCGCTTTGGTTCGTGCTACTGCCCTACGCGCTGCTCACAGCGCAGCGAGTGTTACCGCCCGAGCGGGTGCTGCTCTACAAATCGTTGTACTTCTTCGCCTTGCTGGGCCTCGTCGTCGATGCGTGGCTGCGGGCCCATCCGGGCCGCTGGTGGCCCCGACTGGCGGGCCTGGGCCTCACGCTGTTTGTGGCCTACCAAACGTACACCATGTATTTCCTGGTAGTGGCCAACCGCAGCTACATCGACGCCATCTGGCGCTCCTTCGCTTGGCTGGAGGGCCAACCGCCGGGCCGCGTGCTGGTGGGCGTCAACGAATCGTCGCTGCACTACCTTTTCCTAGCCCATTACCGTACCCCCAACCGGCCCTGGCAATTCGATACCAGTCCGCAGCCCGGGGTCCACTACCGCTACGTCGTCGTCCCGCCCGACTACCAGGGGCCCTACCGCCCGCCCCAACCCGCCCGGCTCGCCTTTCACGACTGGGTAAATGAAATCTACGTGCTGCCTGCCCCGGGCCGGACGGTGCCCCGCGACCCGGCCCGCGAGTAAAGGCCTTCGGCTAGTGTCCGCGCGCCAGCAGCGCGATGCCCGCCACTATCAGAACCAAGCCGCCCAGCTGCGGCAGGCTCAGGGCCTCGCGCAGCACCACCAGCCCCATCAAGGCCGTGAGCAGCACCGAGCCGCCCACAATCACGGGCGTGCCCACAGAAGAATTCACACCCCGCTGAAACACGACGAACGTCAGCAGCTCGGCCAGCCCCACGCTGAGGCCGGCCAGCGCGGCCAGCCCCAGGCCCTGGCGCGTGACGGGCAGCGGCTGGCCCTGCAGCCGGAGCTTCAGGAGCCAGACCGCACCGAGCACGGCGGCTACCAGCTGCAGCACCACCGCGCCAACAGCCGGCGCCAGGTGATTGGCGGCCAGCTT
>JANPOR010000210.1:0-1665 GCA_031428075.1 Hymenobacter sp.
GCCCGCGTGGTGCGCGTCATCGACGCCGACACATACGTCCTGCTGTCGGGCGCGACAACCTACCGGCTGCGGCTGCTGGGCGTGGACGCGCCGGAGCACGACCAGGCGTTTGGGCCCCAGGCCACCGACTCGGTGCGCCGGCTGCTGGTCCCGGGGCGGGTGGTGCGGGTGGCCAAAGCCGGGCGGGACTTGTACGGCCGGACGCTGGGGGCGGTGTTGCTGCCCACGTTAACGGGGGCCGGGGCGGGCCGGGCGGTGGCGCTGGATTCACTGCTGGTGGCGCGCGGGTGGGCCTGGGCGTTTGATCCCAACCGCCGGGTGGCGGGCCGGGCGGCGCAGCAAGTGGCCGCGCAGCGCGCCGGCCGGGGCCTGTGGAAATGCGGCGTCGCGACGGCGGTGCCGCCCCAGGTGTGGCGGGGCTTCAACTATCAAAACAAGCGGCGTTACGGGGCGGGCTGCTCCTGGTAATCGAGTCGCTAACAAGAGCAGCCGATTCTATTTTTCACTCACTTATTCTCTTTTTCCATTATGGCTTCACAGAAGGGCATTTTAGGCTTGCAAGGCACCGTCGGGGGCCTGGTCTTTGCCCGCAACGGCACCGTCCGCCAGAAACCGGGCTCCAACAAGGCGGCCTTTAACAGCGCGGCCAGCCTGGCCCGTACCCGCGAAAACGCGAGCGAGTTCGGCACGGCGGCTTCGGCCGGTAAGCTGATCCGCACGGCGCTGCGCACGCTCATCAGCACGGCCAGCGATTCGTTGATGGTTTCACGTTTGACCCAAAAGACCCGCGCCATCATCGGGATGGACGAGACCAACGACCGCGGGGCGCGGGTGATGGACAAGGACAACGCCCTGGAATTGGTGGGCTTCGACTTCAACGCTTCGGCGTCACTGGGCCAGGTGTTCTTCGGGGCGTACACCGCGGCCGCGGCCGGCGCGGATTTGACCATCGGCCTGCCCAGCCTCAACGGCCTGACCGACGTAGCGGCTCCGCAGGGGGCCACCCACTTCGAGCTGGTGGTGGCTTCGGCCGCCATCAACTTTGAGACCGGCGCCATTGCGCAGGGCGTGGTGGCGGTGCCGCTGGGCAGCCTGCCGCTCAACGGGCCGGTGCTGGTGAACCAGCGCATCAAGGCCTCGTTGGCGGCAGCCCCGACGGCGGACGACGTGGTGATTGGCGTGCTGGGCGTGAACTTCTACCAGCTGCTCAACGGCAAGCAGTACCCGCTTAACAACAACGCCAGCAACCCGCTGGCCATCGTCTACGCCGACTAAGCGGCGACGCGGGTACTCTAAGCGGCCGGCCGGGAACGGCCGGCAGTTTTGGGTTCCGCCAGACTTTCTTTTATCAACCGGCCCGGGGGTTATCAAACGGCTCTGGGCCCCTCTCTTACTTATTCTTATGGCACTAACAGCCTACCAGAAACAGTACAAGCGGCGGGCCACCAAGGCCCTGGCGCTCCATGCTAAAGCCGGCAAACAGGTCCGCGCCCTGGTCGGGCAGCTGCTGGCCGCCGAGCAGGACAACGCCGCGGTCGCCGCCCGCATCGCGCGGCTCAACGCGCTCTACGGCACGGCCCTGCCGGTGGCCACGGCCTTCCTGAACGATTTCGGGACCTCGGAGACGCTGGCCAACCTGGCGGTTAACCCCGCCGCCGATGCCTG
>JANPOR010000211.1:0-1787 GCA_031428075.1 Hymenobacter sp.
GTCGAGCAGCAAGCCCGCCACGGCCAGCACGGCCAGGCCCACGTTCAGCCAGCCCGTGGCGGATAGGGCGGGGTTGGCGCGGTGCAAAACGACTAAGGCCATGCGCAGCCGGCTGGCCACCGTGGGGGTGGCCGGGGCCGCTAGTGATTCAAAGTGCATCAGCGTTTCCATCAGTCCAACGGGTTGGTTGACAGTTCTTGATTTTTGACTGTAAAACCGCGCCGCACTCCGCTGTAAAGCAACAACCCCAGGGGCCCCAGCATGAACGTGGCCAACAAGCATGGCACCAAGGCCCAGTGCGGCACGCCGCGCCGGTGGGCGTCGCGGGTTTCCCAGGCCCCCACGGCCAGGTCGAAGCTCAGGTAATGCACCCAGCCGGCTAGCAGCGCCCACGGCTCGCGAAACAGTGCCGCCACCTGCGCCAGCGACCCAAAGCCTCCGTCCGGGGCGGGATGAGCCAGCGTTTGATACCCGATAAGTCCGGTATAAACGGTGGCCAGTACCAGCGGCAGGGCCCCGCTGAGCACCGCGACGCGGATGCCGTGCCAGCGTGGGGCCAGCACCAGCAACGCCCAACCTACCATGGCGAGGGAATTGGCGAGGGAAAAAAGAAAGTCGGGGTTGGGCATGGACAGGAGGTAAAGTGCTGGCCGGATGAATCAAAGCTAGTACTGCCAGCCCCCAAGGTGCCACCTAAACTGGAGCGAAGCAGCGGCCCGCTGGGGCGAAGCGCCTCACCGACGGGGCGAAGCGTTAGCTCCAGCGGCGTCCCCCACGAAATGCCCCACGACCCTTTGGGCATCGTCGGACCAGTGTCAACGCCCACGTGGGAGTAGGTCCGGCAAGCGCGAGTCTGTACAGCGCGTCGGGTCCGAAACTGCTTCAATTTTTGACCCGCGCAACGCGCTTTTTATCAACGGCCTGGCGACTATAGTGCCGGGCCATGACCAGCTTTTATACAAAAAAATCTTGCGCAGCGAATAAAGTAGAGCGGAGGCCTTGCAACGCGGTCGGCGGCGGCTTATGTTTGCTCCTATCCCCACGTAAATAATGTCCGTATGACGCGCTTTGGTTGGATTGCTGCTTTCGCTCCCGCGGCCCAAGGGCGGCGCTGGGCCTGTGGGCTGTTGCTGCTGCCGGCGGTGTGGTTGGCCAAAGGCGGCGCTCCGACTGCTCCCGCCGCGCTGCGGGGTGGGCCCGCCGGCCGTGTGGGGGCCCGGCTGGATGCGAAAGGCACCCTTCGGGCGGTAGGGTCCGGCCGTCGAGCCTCCGCCGGGACCGCCCCACTGCTTCCCAAGGCCGGCGGCAACCCGTGCCCGGGCCCCGCGGCCCGTTAACTTTTTACCTGGCTGTCGTGTAGGTAAAGCCCGTCGATAGATTGGCGTTGGCGGGCGCGCGGCCTCCTACATTGACGTTTTCGAGTGAGTTAGGCGTAGATGGCGGCTGGGGCCAGGTGGCGCGAGAGGCGCACAGCCAGGGCCGCCGTGCCGTTCACGCGGTAATCATCGTTGAAATCGCCCGCGGCCGGCTGGTAGTACACCAGCATGCTGAGCGCGGCGGCCTCCCAAGTACACTAGCCCTTAAAGCGCAGCGAGTGTCGCAGCACCCGCCGGTGCAGGCCGTTGTAGTACCAGGTTTCTTTGCGCAGCAGAAAACAGCTTGCGCTGAGCTCATTGCGCAGCGTGTCGAGATACAGCTGGTAGCCCACGCTCAGCCCGCCCACCGCGTGGCTGTCGATGGCGCGCCGCCCGTTGCCTAGCACGAGCAGCCAAGGGCCCCACGTTCTT
>JANPOR010000212.1:0-3036 GCA_031428075.1 Hymenobacter sp.
TTCGGTCGCTAAGCGCAACGCTTCGACCTTGAAAGCATCATCGTATTTGCGCCGTTTATCCGGCGTGGTCTTGCTCTTTTTTGCGGTCATGACTCAGGGAATATACGTCCTACTTCTGTGCGCCCAACCTAGACCACCTCAGGTAGTTGCCCGATAAAAATTTTCCCGTGCTTGGCCAATTAGCGATCGGGGACGCGTGGGCTCCCAGTTGCCCAAACGCTGGTTCAGATAATTTTCGGACCTTCAGCACGGGGTAGCGCCGTCCCCTCACGTCAACGGCTTCGGCCGGTCGCCAAGACGCCGAGAGGGAAGGCGGTACCATTCCAATAAACCATCGGCTGGCCCCACGTAAACTGCATCCGCTGGGGTGCGTGAAGCGGCCCCATCACTACCCATCCCCACGAGCATGTCGGAAGAATTTGAAGTACGCGGCCCCCATGAAGAGCTGGCCGACCGCGCCGGCGAAGAAGCCCGCGGGAAGGGCGACGTATTTTCCAGCCGCTTGGCCGTTGTCACGGCCGTTCTGGCCACCATTGGCGCGCTGTTTAGCTACCAAGTCGGCGCCACGCAAAACGAAGCGGCCATGGACAAAAACAACGCAGCGATCCAGAAGACTGAGGCGGCGAACCAATGGAATTACTATCAGGCCAAATCAAACAAGCAAAACCTGGCCGAGTTGGCCATCGCGTTGCCCGGGGTGGATGCCGCGAAGTACCGCCGCGACAGCGCGCGCTACGATACGGAAAAAGCGGTGATCAAGCAAGGGGCCGAACGCCTCGAAGCCGCTGCGACCCGGTGGGACGAGGCGTCGGAAGCGCTCATGCACCAGCACCACCGCTGGGCCATGGCCATGACCGCCTTGCAGATTGCCATTGCGCTGGCCGCGATTACGCTCTTGACCCGCCAACGCTGGTTGCAATGGGGTGTGTACGGCTTGGCCGCGGTGGGCACTGGCCTTGGTGCGCTGGCCTGGTTCCATTTGTAACCTCCTCCGGGAAAGGCGTCCCTCATCCTCCCTGCTTGGGTGCCAACGTGCCCGCGGGCGGGCTTCAGGTGCAAAAAAAGAGCGCCCGCTAGCAGTTGTCCGGGCGAGTGCAAGCGGATGAGTCATCGGAGCAGTGGTGCGGATTAGCAAAGCATTTGCCCGCGTCGGGTTCTGCTACTGATTTTGTTCCTTTTGCTGTTGGTAGTAAATAACGGGCTCTTCCACTACCAAGCGCTTGGCAGGCAAAAGTGATTTTTGCCTGGCAGCGTACGCTAATTTTTAAACTCGAATCTGGTGGGACTGGGTACTCGCTAAAAACACCTGGGGACGTGCCGCTCGTGCAGACTCCGTTTCCCGTTGGTGCCAACTCCTGCTAGCGTACCATCCCGTCTCCCGCGTCGGCCGCTTGGCCCCGCGACCGTAGCGCGAGCGTAGCGGAAGCCTAGAGCAATTTCGTGGTCAGTGTATACAAGGCGGATTTCCTTTGGGGTATGCGAACGTACTTAGAAGATTTTCGCGAACGGGCAGCGGCGGCCGGTGTGGCGGGGAGCGGCTCACTTGGCCAAGTAGCCGCCAGCATCGGCGTGTCGCAGACCCGCGTCAGCCGCCTGGCCGGGGTGCTGCTGGCGGGGCTCAACCGCGTGTTGGACCAGCGGGGCCGGCTGCCCGCACGCGACGGCGCACAGTTGGCCCAGCGCCTGGCCGCGCGCCCTGCGAAAGTATTTGCCTGCGACGGGGTGGAGCGCGGCATCCTGCGCAACGCCGATCCGGACGGGTAAAAGGAAGCGGACAGCGCTAAAAAAAGCCCATCGCCTAAAAAACAACGCCTTGTGCGACGATCCGTAGTGCCTGCACTACCCCTCACCGACCGAATCCGAGCGGCGGCACGGTAAAAAAATCGCCGACGAGTATCCGCTGCACTTGCCCGCTGGCCTACATCGCCCGGCACCAACCCCCGCCAGCCGCTACTAGCGAAGCGGCAGCGCCGCCGGCAGCAGGGCCTCCGCCCACGCCGCGGGGATGAGCCGCCGGTGCCGCCAGTGGGAGGTCAAATGGCCGCTACGGGGCCGGATACGGCCGGGCTGGGCTTTAATGGGCGGTGGTCCCAAACCCGTGAGGCCTTCTGGACTCCATAAGATTCACCACGCCCTTACTGATATGCGCCCATTTCTTCTCCTGAGCCTACTCACGGGCTTGCTGCTCCGCACGACCGTCGGCTACGGCCAGCAGTAGGCACTCACGGTGCGTGGCGGCTTTGGGCTTTGTGCTGGCCACCCCCACGCCGGCTGGCTCGGTATTCGACCGCTGGCAGACCACGGGGCCCTGTACGACGCGTTTGCCATGCCCATCCGGCCGATGCGCCAATAGGCCGGCCGGTGGGCCTAGTGTAGGCACTGCGCCGCTCACGCAGCTTGTTGGAGGCCCTGCATCGCACAAAATGAGGGCTTTTCTGTTACAAGGCTCGAACCGCTAATTTTCCGCGCATGACTGACATTTCGATTGCCCAATCCGTGGCCCTCACGCCCATCAAAGACGTGGCCGCCCGGCTGGGCATCGCCGAAGATGACCTGGAGCTGTACGGCAAGCACAAAGCCAAGCTGCCGTTATCGCTGATTGATGCAGAAAAGATGGCGCGGGCCCAGCTAATCCTAGTGACGGCCATGACGCCTACCCCGGCGGGGGAGGGCAAGACGACGATGTCCATCGGCCTGAGCGACGGGTTGAACAAGCTGGGTAAGAAGGCCATTGCGGTGCTGCGCGAGCCCTCCGTAGGGCCGGTGTTTGGTAATAAGGGCGGGGCCACGGGCGGGGGACATTCGCAAGTGGGGCCCATGGTTGACATCAACCTGCACTTCACCGGCGATTTCAGCGCGGTGGAAAAGGCCAACAACCTGCTGGCATCCCTCATCGACAACGCCCTCCACACGCCGGGCCACCCGCTGAACCTCGACCCGCGCGCCGTACTCTGGATGCGGGTCATCGACCTGAACGACCGCAGCCTGCGCGACATCATTATCGGCATCGGCGGAAAAGCCAACGGGGTGATGCGC
>JANPOR010000213.1:0-4561 GCA_031428075.1 Hymenobacter sp.
TGAAAAGTGCCCGCCTGTAGCGTCCAGATGCCGTGGGCTTCCGATGCCGCAATCAGGGCCTGCAGCAACTGCCGGCCCACGCCTTGGCCCCGCGCTTCCGCGGCGATGTAAATGCTGATTTCGGCCACCCCGCCGTACACGCAGCGCCCCGAGACTGGCGACAAGGCCGCCCAGCCCACCACCGTGCCGGCGTTGTTCACCGCTACCAGCCGGCTGTGGCCCAAGTGGGCTTTGTCCCAGGCATCCCAGGCGGGAGCCTGCGTTTCAAACGTCGCATTACCCGTCGCAATGCCGGCTTCGTAAATGACCTTTACAGCCGGCCAGTGGGTTTCGGCAAGTGGTAAAATAGTCATGTCTAAACCCGGTTAATAGGCCTTGCGCAGCATGTCCGCGTATTCGTTGGGCAGTGGCGAGTCCTCCACCGCCCGCGCCGCCTTCTCCACGTCGTACTCCACCCGCACCAATTCCGAGCGCACGCTAGTGGGGTTAGTGAGGGAGGTGTTCTCGTCCAGGTGCAGCAGCTGGTAGGCGGCGCGCGGGTCGCCGTCCTTGGGCTTGCCCACCGAGCCGATGTTGAGCGCGTGCCGGTAGCGGGTTTCGCCTTCGTGCTCGTAGGCAAACGTCCGATGGTAGGGCTTATGGGTGTGGCCAAACAGCAGTACGTCGGCGTTGGCCTCGGCCAGCACCCGCAGGAAACTCGCCTCCGGCCGGTCGGCAAACAGGTACTCGTTGATTTTACGCGGCGAGCCGTGCACCATCAGCAGGTTGAGCGTGCAGGGCTCCTCCTGAAACTCCAGCCGCATGTGCTTGGGCAGTAGGCGCAGGTAGCGCCGCTCCTCGTTTCCGACCTCTTTGTTGGTGTAGGCAATGCTTTGCGCCCCCAGTCCTTTTTCCGCGTCCGTCTTGTAGGCGCAGCCGCAGTTCTCGCTGGCCAGCCCAATGCCCTGGTCGTAGTTGCCGGCCAGCGTCGGAATGCCGCGCCGCCGCACCTCGTTAACTACTTCGTTGGGCCAGGGCGCGTAGCCTACCAAATCGCCCAGGCAGAATATCATATCGGGCCGGCGCTGCGCCATGTCGGCCAGCACCGCTTCCAGCGCCGGCAGGTTGCCGTGCACGTCGGAGAAAAAGGCAATGGTCATCGGTAAGCAAAAGAAGAGGAAGGAGGAAAAGCCAACCGGCGCGACCCCCGAGAGCCGCGCCGTTCAGCATTTTTAGCAGCACCCGCCGCCCGGGGTGCAGCACGAAGCCGCTTGCAGCTGCGGCAGTGCCACCAGCTGGTGGCTCGGAATACCGCAGGCATCCTGCGCCAAGCAGGCCGTCTGCTTCGGCGTCAGCACGAAGTCGGCACCATCAAGCGCCAGGCCGAACTTGCCAATGGTGTCCTGCTGGTATTCCACTTCAATGTCCAAATCCTCGCTGCCCATTATTTTCTCCGACAGCTCAAGGATGTGCAGGAATTTCTCGGGTGCCAGCCGATGGTCGTAGTCGCCGGCCTCCCATAGCTGGAAGTTGGCCACGGTCTCTTTGCGCTCCACGCCGCCGCAGTCGATGAAATGCTTGGTCACCAGGCCCACTTCGGTCACGTGGAAGTGGGAAGGGAGGTGCTCCCCGTTGGGCAGGCGGAAACTGACGCTTTCCAGCCCGGCCAGGGTCTGCTTCATTTCGGAGATTTTCATGTGTATCGGGGGTTAGAAGAAAAAAATGAAATTAGCAACCGCAGGCATCGGCCGGTCCGCAAGCCGCGCCGGCCGTAGCCTCAAGGAAAAAAGCGGTGAACTGCTGGTGCACCTGCTGCAGCAACTCGGTATTGAGGCAGTAGCACACCGTCAACCCGTCAATCTCCCCACGAATCAGGTCCAGCGCCTTCAGTTCCTGCAGGTGCTGAAACACCGTGGTGCGCGAGAGCGGCAGCTCCGCCGCGATGTCCCCGGAAATGCAGGTTTGCTTGGAAGCCAGAAACTGAATGATGGCCACCCGCGCCGGATGCGCCAGGGCCTTGGCCACGCGGGCCAGCTGCTGTTGCCCGGCCGTGAAAGCGGATGTTTTGGCGTAGGTCATAACGAGATTCTGAAGTATGTCGCAAATATACGTCATTAAATGTCGTATGTCTGCGACATAGATTCATTTTCTCGGTTGGCTTCGCCTTTCCGCCGGCTCCTTGCAAACAAAAGCTAATTGCTGTCCCTGCCTGCGCTGGTGTGGGGCGCGCCCCACACCAGCGCAGGCAGTCCGCCCTCGGTCCCTGACAAGCCCTTTCGGTGAAGATAGTTGACCAATACCGTTGCGTAACATTCGACCCATGGCTCCGTTACCCTTGCCCGCTCCTCGCTTTCCCCGTATGTCGCTGCCCGCTCTGTCCCGTCTGCTCACCCTGTTGCTCGGTCTGTGCCACCTGGGTGGGGTGTGCGAGCTAGACGCGAAGGAGTGCCAGCGGAACTACGGCAAAGAGAGCCGCGACTACGTGCTCGCGGCCAAAAGCGCGGACCTGCACGCCCCGGCCCCGCCGCCCGCCGCCCCCGCCTGGCGGACCATGCGGACCGTCGTACGGGCGGCCGCATGGGTCGCGCGCCAAACGCCGGCGGTGCCCGCAGCCCGCCGCCCCGACCCCGACGCTACCGGCGTCTGGCCGTGCTCCGAGTCTAGGCTTCCTGGACCAGTCATGGGGCAGGTGTGCCCGCTGCCCTGCCCGACTGCGTGACCGCAGGCCGCAAATTCTGCTATCCAATCGGGCGTAGCTAGCCGTTGGCAGTTGCCACACGGGGGATACCGCTGCCCAATGGCTGGACTTGGTGGGGTAGCTAGTGTCGCCCCGCAGTGCCGGACGGACCGGGCACTCACCATTGGGTGGCGGGTGGCGCATCAAGCGGTTAAAGCAAACACCTGAGGTATGGCGCGTCGACCTAACCGCTGCACCCGGCCCATCGGGCTTGGCCGCAAGAAGTTCAGCACCTTACTCCGGCATCATGCCCGGCAAGTTCACCGTATGCCCGCTGCCGCCACGCCCCCGCTAATGTCTTGGCCACCGGCGCAAGACGCCTAAATCCACCTATCATTTCACCGCATTCCCCATGGCAACCTTGTAAGTTTCCCGCGCCAGTGGCCAGTACTGGTACCACCTGCGCGCCGACAACGACGGAATCGTTCAATCCGGCGAAGGCTACACCAGCAAGGCCAGCTGCGAGAACGGCATCCAGAGCATAAATGCCAATTGCCGGTCCCAGCGCGTCGAGTCTTTTTTCAACGCCGGCCAATATGACTTCAACCATGTGGCTGCCAACGGCGAAATCATCGGCCGCAACGAGGAATACACCGCCCCCAGGCCCGCGACCACGGTATCCAGGCAGTGCTGCGCGAAGGCCCCGAGGCCCGCGTTCAGGATCTGATCCAACAGAGCAATTGAGCCTGCCGGGCCCCTGGCGCCGCTGGCCGTAGCGGCGTAGCCGCTGTCACAGCGCCCCGCCGTAGTTTCCCTGGAGGTGTGCCCTGCCACCGGGCCCAGCACGGCTTCGGCGTCCTCATTCTGGTCCAAAAATATCAGCGGTTACGACAACCCCGTAATTACGCCGTCGTCGTCGATGTCCATGCCCTCGGAGGCGGGTACGGTTGGCAGCCCGGGCATGCGCATCATGGAGCCGAGGATGGGGATGACAAAGCCGGCCCCGGTGGCCAGCTCAAATTCCCGCACCGTCACGCGAAAGCCGGCAGGTCGGCCAATGAGCTTTTCGTTGTCGGAAAATGATTTCTGTGTTTTGGCCATGCAGATGGGCAGGTGGGCAAACCCCAGTCGGTTGATGCGGCGAATGTCGGCTTCGGCTTTGGGCGAGTAGTCCACCCCGGCGGCACCGTAAATTTCCCGGGCAATGGTTTCAATCTTGGCTTTGATTGGTTGGTCCCACTCGTACAAAGGCTGGAAGTGGTTGGCACCGCTGGCGATGCTGGCCAGCACGGCCTCGGCCAGCTGCGTGGCGCCGGACCCACCCTCGGCCCAGCTCATGCTCACAACGGCCTGCACCCCCATCTTGTGGCACAGGCGCTGCACCAGTGCCACTTCTTCGGCGGTGTCGCTCATGAAATGGTTGATGGCCACCACGGGTTGGAAACCAAACTTTTGGGCGTTTTCCAAGTGCTTTTCGAGGTTGGCAAACCCTTGTTCGCACCGGCCCAGGTCGGGCGTGTTAATTTCGGCGGGCGTTGCTCCGCCGTGGTGGCGCAGGGCCCGGATGGTGGCCACCAGCACTAGGGCTGCCGGCGCCAGGCCCGCGTAGCCGCACTTGATGTTCAGAAACTTTTCGGCCCCCAGGTCGGCCCCGAAGCCGGCTTCCGTCACTACGTAGTCGCCCAGCGACAGGCCCATGCGGGTGGCCAGTACGGTGTTGGTACCCTGGGCAATATTAGCGAAGGGCCCACCGTGCACCAGAGCCGGGTTTCCCTCCAAGGTCTGCACCAGGTTGGGCTTGAGGGCGTCGCGCAGCAGGATAGCCATGGCTGCCTCCGCCTTCAGCTGGCGGGCATACACGGGTTCGTTGGCGTAGGTAAATCCGACGAGGATATTGCCGAGCTT
>JANPOR010000214.1:0-9400 GCA_031428075.1 Hymenobacter sp.
ACCCGGTGCTGGCCAAGCACCTGGTGAAGCGGCAGCAGATGCAGTGGACCAAAAAAGATGCTCACCTGCTCGTGCAGGCCCGCACCAGGGTGCTCAACGAGGAGTAGGAGGACTGTTTTCGGCAACCATATCCTGGCTTCCGGCCATTACCGGTAGAACCGGTGCAGATGGCCGCCTAGCCCGACTGCCCCACACTTTTTGATGCTCTCGTGGCCTGTCGGCGGAACGTACGGCCCTACCGCTCCGAGGACCACGAACGATACTTCGGATATTGAGGCGTTGGGCATCGGCATTCTTTCCATCCCGGTGCTCGCGGGCGAACTTCTATATTTCGACAAGCACAACCGAAAGCATGAGCAGCAGGCGGCAGCGGCCTTCAGGGCCCGTGAGCTGCCTAAGGGTATTCAGCGCAAGTTGAAATCCAGGTTTTTCCACTAGATTCATTTCGATTCACCCCGCCAGAAAACGCGCCAGGTACGGTGCAATCCGGCTTTTGGGGGCCCTGGCTACCTCGGCAGGGGGCGCTGCCATTACCACGTGCCCGCCTTCGTCGCCGGCCCCGGGACCGATGTCGATGACCCAGTCGCTTTCGGCCACCACGCGCATCTCGTGCTCGACCACGACGACCGAGTTGCCGGCCTCGACCAGGGCGTTGAGCTGGGCGAGCAAACGCTCCACGTCGGCGGGGTGCAGGCCGGTGGTGGGCTCGTCGAGCACGTAGAGGGTATGGCCGCGCGGGGCCCGCTGCAACTCGGTGGCCAGCTTCACGCGCTGAGCTTCGCCGCCCGACAGCTCGGTGGCGGACTGGCCGAGGCGCAAGTAGCCTAGTCCCACGTCACGCAGCACGGTGAGGGCCCGGCGCACCGGCGGCTCGTCTTCAAAGTAGGCCCAAGCGTCGTCCACGGTCAGGTGGAGCACGTCGGCGATATTTTTCTCTTTGTATTTGATTTCCAGCGTTTTTTCATTGTAACGGGCCCCGTGGCACACCGGGCAGGGCGTGTATACACTGGGCAGGAACAGCAGTTCCACCATCACAAAGCCTTCGCCCTGGCAGTTTTCGCAACGGCCCTAGGCCACGTTGAACGAGAACCGGCCCGCGTCGTAGCGCCGCTGCCGGGCCGCCGGGGTCGCGGCAAACAGTCGGCGCACGTGGTCGAACAAGCCAGTGTAGGTGGCCAGGTTCGAGCGCGGCGTGCGGCCGATGGGCTGCTGGTCGACCTGCACCAGCCGCTGGATGTGCTCCAGGCCGGCCGCGATGCGCCCGCCGGTGGCCTCGGGGGCCGTGCGCTCCAGCGGGTCGCCTGCCTCTTCGTCGTCGGGCAGGGCCTGGCCCAACTGGGCAGCCACTAATTCGACCAGCACTTGGCTCACCAGACTCGACTTGCCCGAGCCCGACACGCCCGTGACGGCCGTGAACACGCCCAGCGGGAAGTCGACGGCGAGGCCGCGCAGGTTGTGGCGCGTCACGTCGCACAGCTTCAACCAGCCGGTGGCCGGGCGCGGCGCGTGCAAGGTTGGCTTTTCGGCGGCAAACAAATAGCGCCGGGTTTGCGACTCGGCCACAGCAGCTAGGCCAGCGGGCGGGCCGCTGTAGAGAATGCGCCCGCCGTGGGCCCCGGCGGCGGGGCCCACGTCCACCAGCCAGTCGGCTTGCCGCACCACGTCGAGGTTGTGCTCAACCACGAACAGCGAGTTACCGGCCCGTTTCAAGCCGGCCAGGGCCGTCAACAGGGCTTCCGTGTCGGCCGGATGCAGGCCGGCAGAAGGCTCGTCGAGCACGTACACCACGCCGAATAGATTGGAATAGAGCTGCGTAGCCAGCCTTAGCCGCTGCAATTCGCCGGGCGAGAGCGTGGGCGTGCCGCGCTCCAGAGCCAGGTAGCCGAGGCCCAAATCGAGAAGCACGGCCAGGCGGGCCCCCAAGTCAGCGGCGATACGCTGGGTGACGATGGCTTTTTCGGGCGCGGCGGCTTCTTCTTTCTTGCTCAATACCTTATCGTCGACATAGGGTCCCAGCAGCGCGGCCAGGCGCTTGAGCGGCAGCCGCGACATATCCGCAATGTCGAGGCCAGCGAAGGTGACGGCCAGGGCCTCCCGCCGCAGACGTTTTCCCTGGCAAGTGGGGCAGTCCTGGCTGAGCATGTACTGGGCCACTCGCTTCTTCATCAGGGCGCTTTGGGTGGTGGCGAAGGTGTGCAGCACGTGGCGCTGGACACTACTAAAGGTACCCATGTAGTTGGGCGGCTCGCGGCGCTTCAAGGCCCGCTGCGTTTGCTCGGGCGAATAGCCAGGGTACACAGGAACCACTGGCTGCTCGTCGGTGAACAGAATCCAGTCGCGGTCCTTTTGGGGCAAGTCGCGCCAAGGCGTGTCCACGTCGTAACCCATGGTCACCAAGATGTCGCGCTGGTTTTGGCCGCCCCAGGCCTGGGGCCAAGCCGCAATGGCCCGCTCGCGGATGGTGAGCGACGGGTCGGGCACCATCGACGCCTCGGTGACTTCGTACACGCGGCCGAGGCCGTGGCAGGTGGGACAGGCGCCCTCGGGCGTATTGGGAGAAAAGCCTTCGGCGTACACAATGCCCTGGCCCACCGGGTAATTACCGGCCCGCGAGTACAGCATCCGCAGCAAATTAGAAAGCGTCGTCACGCTACCCACCGACGAGCGGGTGCTGGGGGCCCCGCGCTGCTGCTGCAAGGCCACGGCCGGCGGCAGTCCGTCGATGTGGTCGACTTCGGGCACGGCCATTTGGTGAAACAAGCGCCGGGCGTAGGGCGACACCGACTCCAGGTAGCGGCGCTGGGCCTCGGCATAGAGCGTGCCGAAGGCCAGCGACGACTTGCCCGAGCCCGACACGCCCGTGAACACCACCAGCGCGTCGCGTGGGATGATGACGTCGATGTTTTGCAGGTTGTGCTCGCGGGCCCCGCGAACCGTCACGAAGCCAGCAAATTCCTCGGGGCCAGATTTTTGAGAATTTTTATCCATAAAAGCAATACTAAGCGGCTGGCCAAGTGGCGGCGGAGCCGTCACCCAAATACGCAACCGGCACCGACACATCTGGTGCAGGGCCCAAAAACTTTCGGCTAAATGGCCGTTTTGAGGACGAGCACGGCTGGCACACCTGCGAATGAATATGAGTAAATAGTGAACAAATAGCCCTTTTTAGAGACTAAGCGCGTATAACAGTGGATTAACCAGTAGGAAAGAGCCGCATGCCCAGAACCATCATCGTTTCTAACCGCCTTCCCACCAAAGTACAACGCTCCGAAACCGGCCTCATTTTTCAGCCCAGCGAGGGCGGCCTGGCCACGGGCTTGGGCTCCATTTACCGCCAAGACGGCAACGCGTGGGTGGGCTGGCCGGGCTTGTTTCTGGAAGATGCCGCCGAGGAAGATTACATCACCGAAGCGCTGCGGGCAGACAGCATGGCCCCGGTGTTCCTCACGGAAGCCGAAATCCAGGATTATTACGAGGGCTTCAGCAACTCCACGCTCTGGCCCACCTTCCACTACTTCCCCCAATTTGCTACCTACGAGTCCGCTCATTGGGCTGCTTATGTGACCGTTAACGAGAAATTCTGCCAGGCCGTGCTGGCGCAGGCGGGGCCCGAAGACACGATTTGGGTGCACGATTACCAACTGTTGCTGCTGCCCGCCATGCTGCGCCGGGCCCGGCCCGACTGCACCATCGGCTTCTTTTTACACATCCCGTTCCCGTCGTACGAGTTGCTGCGGGTGCTGCCTTGGCGCACCGAGCTGCTGAACGGGCTGCTAGGAGCCGATCTTATCGGCTTCCACACCTTCGGCTACATGCGCCATTTCCTGAGTGCCGTATCGCACCTACTGGGCTTCCCCAACCAGAACGGGCTGATTGAAACGCCCACCCGCACAGTACTGGTCGATGCTTTCCCGATGGGCATCGACTACGAGCACTACGCCGAAATGGCCGCTTCCGAGGCCGCGCAGGCCCACGAAGTCGTGTACCGCCAGGCCCTGGGTGCGGGCCGCGTGGTGCTGTCCATCGACCGGCTCGACTACACCAAAGGCATTGCCCAGCGCCTGTTGGCCTTCGAGCAGCTGCTGTTGCGCTACCCGGAGTGGGTGGGCCAGGTGAGCCTAATTATGGTGGTGGTGCCCTCGCGCGACCAAGTGCCGCAATACGCGGCCCTGAAACAGGAGATTGACGAGCTGGTGGGCCGCCTCAACTCACAGTACCGCACCATCGACTGGAACCCGATTCACTACTTCTACCGCTCGTTTCCAATTGAAGAGCTGGCGGCCCTCTACCGGCTGGCCGAAGTGGCGCTCGTCACGCCCATGCGCGACGGCATGAACCTGGTAGCCAAGGAGTTCATTGCCTGCAAGGCCGATGGACACGGAGTGCTCATCCTCAGCGAGCGGGCTGGGGCGGCGCGCGAACTGTCCGACGCCCTCGTCATCAACCCCACCGACATCGACGGCCTCACCGAGGCCCTGCACCAAGCCCTGGTAATGCCAGAAGAGGAGCAAGCCATGCGATTAGACGCCATGAGGACCCTGGTGCGCCGCTACAACGTGTTTTCGTGGACCAAGCTATTCATGAACCAGTTGACGTACAGCAAAATAAAGCAGCACATGCTGGCCACCGATACGCTCAGCTCCGTGGTTACCAGCGAGCTAGTAGCCGCCTACCACGCTGCGCCACAGCGCCTACTATTGCTCGACTACGACGGCACGCTGGCCCACTTCCATCATGTCCCCCAGCGCGCCGAGCCCGACCAGGAGCTACTGCTGCTGCTGCGGGCCCTCACCGACAACCCCCGGAACCGCGTGGTGGTCATCAGCGGCCGCGACCGGGCCACGCTGGAACGCTGGCTAGGCCACTTGCCACTCGACTTCATCGCCGAGCACGGCGTGTGGCTGCGCCCTGCCGGGGAGGATTGGCAGCTGTTCCAGACCCTACGCAACGACTGGATGCGCGAGCTGCGTCCGGTGCTCGACCTGTACGTGGCCCGCACGACCGGCTCGTTCGTTGAGACGAAAGACTACTCGCTCGTCTGGCACTTCCGCCGCGCCGACGCCGAGTTGGGGACCGTGCGGGCCCGCGAGCTACTCGCCCACCTCAGCTTCATGACTTCTAACACCGACTTGCAGGTACTCGAAGGCAATAAAGTCCTTGAAATCAAGAACGCCGGCATCAACAAGGGCGCCGCCGCTAGCCGCTGGCTCGCCCAATTCCCCGCCGATTTCGTGCTCGCAATTGGCGACGACCGCACCGATGAGGACACCTTCCGGGCCCTGCCGCCCACGGCCTACACCGTGCGAGTGGGCAGCGGGGCCCGTTCGCTGGCGCGTTTCCATCTGCCAGAAGTGGCGGCGGTGAGGGCCCTGTTGCGCCAGCTTATTTAATAGACGAATTTTCTTTACAACAGAAAGGCCCGCTGGTAGCAACCAGTGGTCCTTTCTGTTATTGTAGCGCGGACTTGGTAGTCCGCGGTTCTCGCTTCGTCCCGCCGATGAGTGTGCAGCGCCGCGGGCCACAAAGGCTGCGTTACCGTTTTACTGCGCAATGAAATTCGGCAGATCCAGCTTTTTGGCGATGCGGTAGGCGGCGTTCACGAGGCCCACGTGGCTGTAGGCCTGCGGGAAATTACCCCACTGCGAGCCGGTTTTCGCGTCTACGTCCTCGCTGAGCAAGCCCAGGTGGTTGCTGTAGGCCGTGAGCTTGTCGAACTCCGTGATGGCTTCGGCCACGCGGCCCACGCAGGCCAAGGCCTCCACATACCAGAACGAGCAAATGAGGAACGTCGTTTCGGGCGTGCCGAAATCGTCGGGGTGACGGTAGCGGTAAAATAGGCCCTCGGGCGTCTTCAGCTCCTTTTCCAGGGCCTCCAGGTGGCGGTGGGCCCGGTCGGAGGCCGGGTCGAGGTAGCCCATCATGATGAGCTGGATGGTGCTGGCATCGAGGTTAGGCGAGCCGATGGCGTTGGTGTAGGTCCCCTGGTCGCGGCTGAAGCATTCCTCGATGTGGGCGGCGGCCGTGTCGCGCAGTTGCGCGGCCTGGGCCTCCAAGTCGGGGCGGCCCAAGCGACGAGCCACGCGGGCGGCGGCGTGGCTGCCGGCCCAGTGGAAGAGGTAGGTATAACAGTGGCGCTGGGCGATGTGGCGGAACTCCCACAGGCCGGCGTCGGGCTCGTCCATCGTCTTGGCAATCATCGCCAGCCCCTCGGCTACTAGGCGCTCGGCGTTGCGACGGGTGGAGTCGTGGAAACGGGCGTCGACGTAGAGCGGCAGCAAGGCCACCAGCACCTGCCCGTACACGTCATTCTGGATGTGAGTGTAGGCGTCGTTGCCGATGCGCACCGGCTGGTTGCCCAAGTAGCCGGCCAGCGGCAGTTCCTGCTCCACCAGCTTGGCCTGGCCGCTGATGCTGTAAAGCGGCTGCAGGCGCTCGTGGCGCGTGCGGGGCAGGTTGGCGATGTACTGGAAGTAGCGCTCCATTTCCTCGAAGTGGCCGATGTTGTTGAAGGCCGTGAGAATGTAGTAGGTGTCGCGCATCCAGCAGTAGCGGTAGTCCCAGTTGCGGGTGCTGCCGGGAGCCTCGGGCAGGCTGGTGGTGCTAGCCGCGATGATGGCGCCGGTGTCTTCGTACTGATGAATTTTCAGGGCCAGGGCCGAGCGAATTACCTGCTCCTGGCGGAAGTTGCCGATGCTGGTGCTCTTCACCCAGCCGCGCCAGTAAGCCAGCGTGGCGCGCAAAAACTGCTCGGCCGTGCTTTCCAGCGGCGCTTCGAGCGGGGCCCCATAGGTGAGCACCAGGTACTTGGTTTCGTTGAGCAGAAAGTCCTGCTCGTCGAGCACGTAGGTGAGCGGGATGTTGGTGGTGAGGCGAATTTCCTCTTCCAGGCCCAGAAAAGCTACGTGGTTGGAGCTGCGGCGGCGCGTCAGCGGCAGGCAGCCGTAGTCGCCCACGGGGCGGCAGGCTACCCGCACGCGGAGGGCCCCGGAGATCGGCTCCACCTTGCGCACGAACATCAACGGCTTGTAGTAGCGGTCGTACTGCGAAAAGCGCGGCGCAAAGTCCGTGACGCGGTAACTGCCTTCACTCGTGGTAATCTCGGTGCAGAGCACGTTGGTGTTTTCCTCGTAGTACTGGCGCGAGGAAGTTTGCCCCTCCCCCGCTGGGCGAATGCTGTACTCGCCACCTTTTTGCTCGTCGAGTAGGCTACCGAACACAAAGCTGCTATCGAACCGCGGCCAGCAGAGCCAGCGCACGGCGGTATCGGTACCGATAAGGCATAGAAAGGCGCAGTTGCCCACTAGGCCCATGTCATACGTGTGTTTCTTAGTCAAATCCATGCTCATTAAATCACTCGGTTGGAGGACGGCGCCCCGATGGGTCCCGCCGATGATACTTCGTTTGGACGCAGGTTGTTGCCCAAGGCCCCGCCCTCGCTGGTTTATTTTAGTGTCTAAATATTATGTCGAACAGTTCATTATAATTGGATTCAAATAATTGGCCCGCGCCGCTAGCCATATAAAAGCCGGCGGCTACCGCAAGATTTGTTCCTGCAGCTGCTACCGGCTTTTCCGATCAAATTCACCGCTGGGGGCTCTACCGCCCGCGACCGCCCCGCCCGCCGTAGCCACCATGGTGGCCATAGCCGCCATAACCACCCCGGTGATGCGAGGCACATTACTTCGGTGCGCGGTCCGTAGCCGTAGTACGGCTGGAGCGGGCAGTAGTGGGGCCATAACCGTACCCTGCGGAGGCCACGCAGCCGCTTAGCACCAGCATACCCGAGCCCAAAACAGCAGTCATTAATTTAATTTTCATGAAACAGCGCGCCGAAACGCGTCTATTGCAGGTGAGAAGTTATAACAGGAATAAGCAGCACTACCCGCAGTGGTATATACAAATACAGACCAGGATAATTGCCGCCGAAGGCTAGTTTTTGGTCGCTTTCCGCACTGGTTGGACCAGAAAACCGAAGCGGCCCGCCCCTGCCTCGGAGCCGTTGCGAACGGTGCCTGCGCTAGCCAGTTCATGTTGGCAACGACCGAGCGTTCGTCGTACTATCCCACACACAACCGAATAAAATACGTGCTCGAACGGAATAGTCTTTTGTTGGATTTATTTTTTAAATGCAGTAATGCTTGTGCACGTTAGTTTGCGGGTTCCGCACGTTCGCAGGCGGGATAGGCCCGGTGCGAACTGCGGACGCGCAAGTTGTGCAGGCCGCAGACCATCACCAGAACCGTATCGCGAAACCATTCGCTGCGGGTGCGGAGCGGGGGTCTTTGACCATGCGCGGGCGCTTGATGCCGCTGTGGACGTGTTCAATCACGACCCGCAACGGGCTCAGCAGCTGATTATACAGCTTTTGGGAAAAGGGCAGTTCCCGCTCCGGCGGCTTTTTGCGGGGCATCTCCACCACGACCCCGGCCGGGCAGTGGCCCAACAGCCCCAAGTCCTGCCGCAGCACGCGGCCAGCGGGCAAGTGCAGCGGGTACTCGTCGGCGATTTTTTTTACCGTGCCGCCGCCCGGATTCGGTCGGTGAGGGGTAGTGCAGGCACTGCGAATCGTCGCACAAGGCGTTGTTTTTTGGGCGGTGGGATTTTTTTAGCGCTGTCCACTTCCTTTTGCCCGTCCGGGTCGGCGTTGCGCAGGATGCCGCACTCCACCCCGTCGCAGGCAAATACTTTCGCGGGGTGCGCGGCCAGGCGCTGGGCCAACTGTGCGCCGTCGCGTACGGGCAGCCGGCCCCGCTGGTCCAACACGCGGTTGAGCCCCGCCAGCAGCACCCCGGCCAGGCGGCTGACGCGGGTCTGCGACACGCCGAAGCTGGCGGCTTGGTGCTGCTGCAAGGCATTGCTCTTGCGGCAGGTAAGCAGAAAAGAGAGCTTGGGGCCGCTGCCGGCCAGCAAGGCGTTGGCCCGTTCCCGATGGGCGGGAAACGGGCGCAACTCGCCGTCCAGGGCGTGGCAGCGGTGGTAGCGCGCCCAGGCGGGAGCGGAATCGGCCAGCAATTCGTCAAATTCGGCCGGTAGCAGGCTGGTCAAAGCTAAAAGATGCGTCGGGTGCTCGCGTAGGGCTACACAATTCATGGTCAAACTTACCGCCCGGCCCCGCGGGATAGTTTACTTATCTTTTTCGCATCAAGATCATTGTGCAGCAGTACGTGACGAAGGTGTTTGAACTGAGCAAAGAGGAGGGCCGAGTGATTTCCAAGTACACCGGCGGCGGTTTTGGCTCAGGCTTGCGGCCCCAGTACCAATCGTTTATGGCCGTGTTGGCTGCCCTGGAGCTGAAGCACTCGGTGCGCGTGTCGCTCACACGCCAGCAAATGTTCAGCTTCGGTCATTGGTCCCACACGCTGCAATACCTCAAGGTGGCCGCCGACGAGCAAGGCACGCT